>JAYVUF010000198.1:0-2150 GCA_043788135.1 Actinomycetes bacterium | reverse complement strand
GGGTTATCAGCTGCCAAACGATCTTTAGATCATGTTTCAGCGAAAGACGCACAGCTGGAGGAGATCACGCTCAAGCTTGGTGATTATGCATTCGGTTTGCAAGAGGTGACCGGATCGCTACTGCGCTACCTCACCGCACTCGAGGCTGACCCATCTCGCCTGGAGTACCTTCAGGAAAGAAAGAGTGGAATTAGCGCTCTTATTAAGAAATTTGGAGTAGGAAGCGATCGAGAGCAAGCCTATGCAGATCTGCTTTTAAAAGCTGATGAAAGTTCTAGACGCATTGCGGATTTAGAAGGTGGGGATGAGCGCATTGCGGATTTAGAGAGTGCTTTAACTGAGATTTTTGTTCGTTTACAAAACGCCGCGCGTAAATTGACGGTTGCTCGATCTTCGGCTGCAAATGAATTGCAGAGTAAAATTACAACGGAGGTCCGGACTTTAGCAATGCTTCATTCCTCCATAGTCATTGACATCAAATCTCGCGCTGGAATGTTCATAGATGAGTTCGCTCCACACGGTCTAGATGATGTCTCCATTTTATTTACCAGCCACGAAGGCGCTGCCCCTGGTCTTATTTCCAAGGTAGCAAGTGGAGGCGAGCTCTCGCGGATCATGTTGGCCATTGAGGTTGTATTGGCTTCGATAAGTAAGGTGCCAACATATGTCTTTGATGAAGTTGATGCTGGAGTAGGTGGTAAGGCAGCGATTGAAGTGGGGAAACGATTGCACGCATTAGCAAAGGATGCGCAAGTGATCGTGGTT
Source organism: Actinomycetes bacterium (assembly GCA_043788135.1). Classification (GTDB taxonomy): domain Bacteria; phylum Actinomycetota; class Actinomycetes; order Nanopelagicales; family Nanopelagicaceae; genus PALSA-747. Next base: position 1,385 of record JAYVUF010000198.1, on the reverse strand, counting down.
ACGCACTTAGCGCAGGTAGCAGTATGGGCCGATAATCACTTAGTTGTTCGTAAGAGCGAAGGGGGTACGGTAAGTATTTCCGATGTTATCGCCCTCACTTCGGAGGAGAGATATATGGAGATCGCCAGAATGCTCTCTGGACAGGAAGGGTCGCAAACTGCGATTGAACACGCTCGAGAGTTACTCGAGATGGTGAGTGAAAGCGTGATAAGTTAGCGTTCCGTGACCAGTACCCATGTGACTAAACATTTATTCGTATCTGGCGGCGTCGCCTCAAGTCTCGGAAAAGGTCTTACTGCCTCAAGTCTCGGCCGTCTTCTCTCTTCGCGCGGTATCAGAGTAACTATGCAAAAGTTGGATCCGTACATCAATGTTGACCCCGGCACCATGAATCCTTTTCAACATGGCGAAGTTTTTGTGACTGACGATGGAGCTGAAACTGACCTTGATATTGGACATTATGAGCGTTTCCTCAATCGCAATCTGGCTGGTTTCGCTAATGTCACAACTGGCCAAGTTTACTCCAATGTTATTGCTCGTGAGAGGCGTGGAGATTATTTAGGGGATACCGTTCAAGTTATTCCTCATATCACAAATGAAATAAAGGAGAGAATCCGGGCGATGGCGGGTTCGGATGTTGACATCGTCATCACAGAAATTGGTGGGACCGTAGGGGATATAGAGTCTCTTCCTTTTTTGGAAGCGGCACGACAAATTCGTCAAGATGTTGGCCGCGAAAATGTTTTTTATCTCCATGTTTCCCTGGTGCCTTACATCGGACCTTCCGGAGAATTAAAAACTAAACCCACTCAACATAGCGTCGCCGCATTGCGTTCTATCGGAATCACACCTGATGCGATCGTCGTTCGTTCAGATCGGAGTATTCCAGAATCTGTCAAGCGTAAAATCTCTGCAATGTGTGACGTTGATTTAGAGGCAGTTGTGGCCGCAGTTGATGCACCGAGTATTTATGATATCCCCAAGGTGCTTTACTCAGAGGGCCTAGATTCCTATGTGGTAAGACGCCTGGGACTAATCGGAACAGATGTTGTCTGGGGAGAATGGGATGACCTACTTCAAAAGGTCCATCATCCGGCTCATGAGGTAACTGTGGCTCTGGTTGGAAAGTATGTAGATCTGCCGGATGCCTATCTTTCAGTAACTGAAGCGCTTCGTTCTGGAGGATTTGCCAATAACTCTCGAGTAAATATCAAATGGGTTCCCAGCGATGAATGCGAGAGCATAGAAGGAGCTGCCGCTCACCTCAAAGATGTAGATGCCATTTGTGTCCCAGGAGGGTTTGGAGTTCGCGGGATTGATGGCAAGGTTGGAGCGCTTCGATTTGCCCGCGAAAACAAAATTCCTACGCTCGGACTTTGCCTTGG
>JAYVUF010000197.1:0-11278 GCA_043788135.1 Actinomycetes bacterium | reverse complement strand
GCATTTGCGATATTGCTAAGTCTTGTTCCGCTCCTGACACCAGAACGTAACGAGCGTTCTCTGGCGCCAATTTCTCATTAAGAATAGAGAATGCGAGGGAGTGAAAAGTGCGGGCCAAGGGTTCAAATGAGGTAGAGCCGGCCCCCAAAGCTATCGCATCTCGTAGATCTGAAGCGCTCTCTCGTCCATAGGTAAGAATTAAAATGGAATTGGGATCGACCCCTTCTTGCACTCTCGCAATCACTGACTCGATGAGAGTTCTCGTCTTTCCTGTGCCTGGGCCTCCGTAGATGACTAGCGGAGAACCGCGATGGGCAATCACCTGGCTTTGAGCTCCGGAAAAGGCAAAGGTTGGTTCAGACGCCGCGCGCCGAACCAACCTCAACTTATGAGCTTCTTTTGCCATGTCGCTATCTAACCCTTTAGGGGTGACATCGCGATGAATTTAATGAATTTAACGCAAGTTTCCTAACCCGAGTCCGTTATTCGTTATTTGTTATTCAGCGTTCAGGTTGACCTTTTTATTTCGACCTACGTTACGTGCTCTCTCGTTTTGATCCAGGATCGTCTTACGAATTCGAACGTGCTTGGGAGTTACTTCAATGCACTCATCTTCGCGGCAGAATTCCAAAGCTTGTTCCAGGTTGAGTAATCGTGGAGGAATTATGCGATTGGCATCATCAGCGCCAGAAGATCGCATGTTGGTCAACTTCTTTTCACGAACGATGTTGACATCCATATCTTCAGTGCGTGAATTCTCGCCGACGATCATGCCTTCGTAGACTTCGGTTCCAACTTCCAAGAAGATGATTCCGCGCTCTTGGACACCATCAACAGCATAGGCCGTGACGATCCCGCGGCGATCGGCTACCAGAGAGCCACTCAAACGGGTGCGAATTTCGCCATGCCAGTTCTCATAACCATCGAAAACGTGGTGAATGAGGCCTGTTCCGCGGGTTTCGGTAAGGAACTCAGTTCTAAATCCGATAAGACCGCGTGAGGGAACCCTATAATCCATGCGGATCCAACCAGTGCCGTGGTTGACCATATGTTCCATGCGACCCTTGCGAAGTGCCATGAGCTGCGTGGCAACGCCGAGAAACTCCTCGGGGATATCAACCGTTAAGCGTTCCATTGGCTCTTGAAGTTTTCCATTGACAGTTTTGACAACCACTTGTGGCTTTCCGACAGTCAATTCGAAACCTTCACGGCGCATAATTTCAACCAGGACAGCGAGTTGCAGTTCTCCGCGACCCTGAACTTCCCAGGTGTCTGGACGGTCCGTGTTTACTATACGAAGGGAGACGTTACCTACTAACTCTGCGTCAAGACGGTTCTTCACCTGGCGTGCAGTGAGAAGTTTTCCAACTTGTCCGGCCAGAGGTGAGGTGTTGATGCCGATAGTCATCGAAATAGAAGGCTCATCAACAATGATCAAAGGCAGGGCATGAGGCCTCTCAAGATCAGCCAGGGTTTCGCCCAAAGTAATTGTTGGGATACCGGCGATAGCCACGATATCCCCAGGACCAGCCTCTAGCGCTGATACGCGCTCAAGACCATTAGTAATCAAAAGCTCAGCGATTTTCACTCTCTCACTTGTGCCATCGGTCTTCATCCACATCACGTTCTCGCCCTTTTTGATCACCCCTTCGCGAATACGACAAAGAGCAAGCCGACCCAGGTAAGGAGATGAGTCAAGGTTTGTTACGTGAGCCTGCAAAGGCGCATCCTCATGATAAACCGGAGCTGGGATGGCCTTAAAAATAACTTCAAAGAGTGAATCCAAGTTTGGTTGATCTGGCATTTCGCCATTGCCTGGGCGATTCAGGGAAGAGCGTCCGGCTTTTGCCGAAGCATAGACAATTGGAAATTCAATCTGCTCTTCGTTAGCGTCTAGATCCAAGAAGAGGCCGTAAGCCTCGTCGACAACTTCTGCAATGCGTGAATCTTGACGATCAACTTTGTTGATCAAGAGAATCACTGGAAGATTCTTTTCCAGAGCTTTACGCAGGACGAAACGAGTCTGAGGCAGTGGCCCTTCTGAGGCATCAACGAGCAGAATAACGCCATCAACCATTTCAAGTCCGCGCTCGACTTCTCCACCAAAGTCGGCGTGGCCTGGAGTGTCAATGATATTTACGGTCTGCGAACCACGACGAATCGAGGTGTTCTTCGCAAGAATGGTGATTCCCTTTTCGCGTTCAAGATCCATGGAATCCATAACGCGATCGCGGTTTTCACCCTCTTTCTGATGCTCGGCAAATGCGCCAGATTGTGTCAACATCGCATCGACCAAAGTGGTCTTGCCATGGTCAACGTGTGCGATGATCGCAACGTTACGCAGATCTTCGCGCTTCTTGAGCTCACCAGTGATAAACGGACTCTTCTCGTACTTAACTTTGATTGTCATACGTTGAACCTAAATTCCACTACATCACCGTCAGCCATTACGTACTCTTTGCCTTCCATGCGGACTTTTCCGCGAGCACGGGCCTCTGTCATTGAACCTGCTTCTATCAAATCACCAAATGCCACTATTTCAGCTTTGATGAAACCTTTTTGGAAATCGGTGTGAATCACACCTGCCGCAATAGGTGCGGTATCACCCTTATGAATTGTCCATGCGCGCGCCTCTTTTGGGCCAGCGGTGAGATAAGTCTGAAGTCCCAGAGTTTGAAATCCGACTCCTGCCAGCGTCACCAGACCTGGCTCTTCCATACCTATCTCTTTCAAAAATTCTTGTAGATCTTCTTCATCCAACTCAGCCAGCTCGGCCTCAGTCTTCGCATCTAAGAAGATCGCCTGAGCAGGCGCGACCAGCGCTTGTAATTCTTTGCGTAACTCTTGATCGCTCAGCTCTGCAGCGTCTACATTGAAAACATATAAGAATGGTTTGGTTGTCATCAACTGCAATTCAGCGATCGCAGCACAGTCCACCTTAGAACCGAAGAGCAACTTGCCCTCGTTCAATATCGTCTGCGCCTCTTTCACCGCTTCAATTGTGGCGGCCTTCTCCTTATGAATTCGTGCCTCTTTCTCCAATCGAGGCAGCGCCTTCTCAATTGTCTGCAGATCAGCGAGCGCCAACTCCATATTGATTACCTCAATATCCGAGGCTGGATCTAAAAAGTCAGCGCTACGCTCCCCCTCACGGGTGACGTTTTCATCTTTAAAAACGCGAATCACTTGGCAGATAGCGTCGGTCTCCCGAATATTTGCCAGAAACTTATTACCCAGGCCAGCCCCTTCAGAGGCACCCTTTACGATTCCAGCGATATCTACAAAGGAAACTGCCGCTGGAAGGATTTTTTCAGAGCTAAAAATCTTGGCCAATTGGGCTAAGCGGGGGTCTGGAACCCCAACCACCCCCACATTGGGCTCAATTGTGGCAAAAGGATAATTGGCCGCGAGCACATTGTTCTTCGTCAAAGCATTAAAAAGGGTCGACTTTCCCACATTGGGCAGTCCGACAATTCCAATAGAGAGGCTCACGAGGAGTAGAGCCTACGGGGGTTTGTCAGTTCTTCCTGCCACGATACCCCCATGAGTAATAGCGCAACGGCAATAGTGGCTCTGGCAGCAGGCCTATGTATAGGAATTGGGCTGGGAATTGTGCTGGCTCGCCTCAAGCAGGGTGCTAACCCGAGTGACAGTTCAGTGGCCCAGTTAGCTACTCTCACCGCCGAATTATCCGCCGCACAGGCGATGCAGTTGGAATACAAGCTCCAAATTGAGGGTGAGCGAGCAAAGTCAGATGCTGCGATAAAACTCAATAGTGAACTGGAAGCCATGAAACTTAGAGTTGAAGAGTTAAATCGGATTTCTGTAGACGCGGACCGTCGTCGCGTAGGGGCTGAAGCTGAGATTAAAACTCAAATCACCCAGATGGCGGCCCACAATGAAAATCTGGTAAATCAAACGCGAGCGATTGCAGGTGCTCTTGCCAGTTCGCAGACCCGTGGGAAATTTGGCGAGGCAGCGCTAGAGCAGTTGCTCGAAGGTGCTGGTCTCATCGAAGGTGAACACTTCTCCCGCCAACGTTCGGCCGAGAGAAGTGAAAGCTCGGGAGCTATTCCAGATATCACAATTAATATGCCAGGTGGTTCAGTCTTATATATAGATTCTAAATTCCCTTTTGAACGTTTTTATGAAGCCTTCGAAACGGAAGATCCAGAGATCCGCAAGGAACTTATGGTGTCTCACACCAAAGATCTTCTTAAACATATCGACGCCTTATCAAAACGCAAATATGCCGAGCGGGGTGCTTCACCTGATTTTGTCATTCTCTATGCGCCGGTTGATTCAATCTTCACCGAAGCTATCAAATCTGATACCGCGCTTCTGGATAAAGCCTTTGCTCTGGGAGTCACGATTGCAACTCCCACCTCGATGATGGCACTTCTGCGCACCGTGGGATATCTCTTTAGCAGAAACCGCGTCGCTACCAATGCGGCGGAAATTCAAGAGTTGGCTGCTAAATTTCTTAAAGATGTCTCCTCTCTACACGAAAAAATTGTGACTGTAGGAGATCGACTTAAAAGCACACTCAAGGCTTATAACGAATTAATTCCTACCGCTGAAACAACTGTCCTCTCAGCAGCCAAGAAGATGCGCGCCTTAGATGTTCCAGGTAAATCTCCCAAAGCAATCCCCGAACTCTCCGAGAACGTGCGCGCTCTGCACTCCAAGTTAGCCCCCAGTGATGACGATTTCATCGAAGTTGATGAAGTGGAGCTCACCCTGGAACTAGAGGATAATGAATAGCATGAGTTCTGAGCTGCGCACGCTACCCAAGCCGATCAAAGGTGCGGGTCTCACTAACCCCGGAGTCGTTGTGTTGCAATTTCTACTCATTTTGCTCATCGAAACAATCGAGTACTCCATGAGTAAAGTTGGAATAATTACTGGCATAACGCTCATAGTTTCGGTCGCTGGCGGTATTTTTTTGGGTCGCTCTGGCACGACATTTACAGCGGTGGTTAACCCACCGATCTCTTTCTTTATCTCATCAGCGCTTCTCATCGGCACCATCGGCGGCGCAGGTGTACATTTCGCAAAATTTGGACTCGACCTTGTAACGACTCTTGGTGGGGCCGCGCCTTATTTGGTAATTGCAACAGTCGGTGGTTGGGCGTGGCATTTAAGGGTCAACTGGAAAGCGAAATCCCATCATCAAATTGGGAGGAAAAATTCCACAGCTTAGATCTACATACCAGAATAAATCCAACGAGCTACTTTCCGGCTGCCTTCAAATCTTTTCGTAGTTCGGGTGGTATCGCGAAGAGTAGATGCTCCTCTGTCGCGGTCACGGTTTCTACATCTTCATATCCTCGCACCGCAAGCCACTTAAGTAAGTCCTGCACCAAGATCTCAGGTACCGATGCCCCACTACTTACTCCAATTGTTTCAACGCCTTCTAACCACGCTTCTTCAACTTGACTGGCGTAATCGATTAAGTGAGCCGCCCTGGCGCCGTACTCCAGTGAAACCTCTACAAGTCGCACAGAGTTGGAGGAGTTTACTGACCCAACAACTAAGACTAAATCAGATTTTGGAGCTATCTCCTTGATCGCAACCTGACGATTTTGGGTTGCATAGCAGATGTCATCACTCGGAGGATCTATTAAATGCGGGAAACGTTCCTTGAGTTGACGCACAGTATTAATAGTTTCATCAACGCTCAAAGTAGTTTGGGATAACCAGATTAATTTTTTTTCATCGCGCACCTGAATGTGCTCGACATCTGCGATCGTATCAATAACGTAAACATGATCTGGCGCTTCCCCTGCGGTACCCTCAACCTCTTCATGACCATGGTGGCCGACGAGCAGAATGTCATAATCTTCTTTAGCAAAACGTTTTACCTCGTGGTGCACCTTTGTAACCAAGGGACAGGTGGCGTCGATAGTTTTTAGGTTACGCGCAGCGGCAGCTTCGTGAACTGCCGGGGAGACCCCGTGTGCAGAAAAAATTACCAACGCACCCTCTGGAACCTCATCGGTTTCGGAGACAAAAATCGCCCCTCTCGCCTCCAGCGTCGAAACCACATGCTTATTATGGACTATCTCCTTGCGCACGTACACGGGGGCGCCATATAAATCCAGCGCCTTTTCGACAGTGACTACCGCTCGGTCGACACCAGCGCAGTACCCACGGGGCGCAGCTAGGAGCACCTTCTTTGTCATACCACAATCGTATCTAAAAGTATGATTAGGGGCATGCCTGAATTTACCTACGAGGATATATTGCCGATTGGTCTAGACGAGAGCGAATATCGATTGGTAAGTAGCGAAGGTGTCTCCACATTCACAGCGCAAGGTCAGGAATTTCTGCAAATCGCACCGTCAGCAATTTCTAACCTCACTGAAGAAGCGATTCACGACATTTCACATTACCTTCGTAGCGCACATTTACAGCAACTCAAAAATATTCTAGACGACCAGGATGCATCAGCCAATGATCGGTTTGTAGCACTAGATTTATTGAAGAATGCCAATATTGCAGCAGGTGGTGTCCTTCCGATGTGTCAAGACACAGGTACCGTAATTGTGATGGGAAAAAAGGGACAGCGAACTTTAACAAGCGAGAAAGATGAAGTTTCAATTTCTAAAGGTGTTTACGACGCCTTCACGAAACTCAATTTACGTTACTCGCAGATGGCTCCTGTGACTACATGGGAGGAAAAGAACACCGGCAATAACTTGCCCGCGCAAATTGAAATTTACTCGGACTTTGAAGCAGCAAATGAATATAACTTTCTCTTCATCGCCAAAGGTGGGGGTAGCGCAAATAAATCTTTTTTGTACCAAGAGACGAAGGCGATACTAAATCCAAAATCGTTTATGGTTTGGCTGGATGATAAATTACGTCAAATAGGAACTGCCGCCTGTCCGCCCTATCACTTAGCGATTGTTATTGGTGGAACCAGCGCAGAACACACAGTCAAAACTGCAAAACTTGCCAGCACCAAATATTTAGATTCATTGCCACGCTCTGGTGATGCCAAGACCGGACATGCATTTAGAGATATTGAGTTAGAGGAAAAAGTTTTAGAGCTAACTCGCACCTTAGGCATCGGAGCGCAATTTGGAGGCAAATATTTTTGCCACGATGTACGGGTAATTCGATTGCCACGTCACGGCGCTTCACTTCCAATTGCAATTGCGGTTTCTTGTTCGGCAGATCGCCAAGCAAAAGGCAAGATCACTAAAAATGGAGTATTCCTCGAAAAGCTAGAGCGCGAACCAGCACATTTCTTACCAGACGTTATCGATGAACATCTTGGTGGTGAAGCCATAGCCGTCGATCTAAATCGACCTATGAAAGATATTTTGGCAACGCTTTCGCAATATCCCATTAAGACCCGGTTATCGCTCAATGGAACTCTGGTGGTTGCCCGAGACATCGCACATGCTAAGTTAAAAGAGGTTCTTGATGCCGGTCAACCTATCCCCCAATATTTTAAAGACCATGCCGTTTATTACGCGGGACCGGCAAAAACTCCTGCTGGTTACGCATCTGGATCCTTTGGGCCAACCACCGCAGGTCGTATGGATTCTTATGTCGAACAGTTCCAAGCGGCAGGTGGATCTTTAATTATGCTGGCAAAAGGAAACCGCTCTCAACAAGTGACCGATGCTTGCAAACTCCATGGGGGCTTCTACCTGGGATCTGTCGGAGGTCCAGCTGCCCTTTTGGCAAAGGATTGCATTCGAAAGGTAGAAGTTCTGGATTACTCCGAGTTGGGGATGGAAGCAGTCTGGAAAATTGAAGTAGAAAACTTTCCAGCATTTATCGTCGTTGACGATAAAGGAAATGATTTCTTTGCCGAAACGCTACGCCCATTAACGATTGGTACTAAGCCACCAATCTCTATCTAGAGGCGGCCACCTGCTGAACTATCTTGTGATATCCGCTGGCTGAGCCATACTGGAAAGATAAAGAGCACGATTAGCATTGTCGCAACCACATTCACAACCGGCGCTTGATTAGGCCTAAAAAGGTTGTTGAAAATCCACTGCGGCAGAGTTTCGGTACCCGGGCCAGCGGTAAATGTAGTCACCACGATTTCATCGAATGAAAGCGCGAAAGCAAGCAAACTGCCAGCTACAAGCGCAGAGCGAACCAGAGGGAAGGTGATGTATCTAAAGGTCTGAAATATGTTGGCTCCAAGATCTTGCGATGCCTCCTCCAAACTTTGACCGAGACGCCGTAAACGAGCCAACATATTGTTGTACACCACGACGATACAAAAAGTTGCGTGACCGACAACTACAGTCCATAAGGCCAATTGCTTGTTTAATGGATCTAAGAAAGTGTGGAAAGTTGTATTGAGAGCTATACCAGTGATAATTCCGGGTAAGGCAATAGGAAAAATTACGAGAAGTGAAAGTGTGCTCTTCCCATAAAATGAATAACGCGAAACGGCAAAAGCGATACAGGTTCCTAGAACTAACGCTATTGCGGTAGCACCAAGACCAACTTTGATTGAAGTGCCAATGGCTGGCAACACTCCATTGCTCTCAGTGAGACGCCTCCACCATACAGTTGAAAGAGATTGTGGGGGCCACGAGAAGGTGCGGGATGGGTTAAAGGAATTGAGGGCTACAACAACGAGGGGTAGATAAATAAAACTGAGAGTTCCAAAAGTCAATGTGGCAAGCAAAATCCTCGCACGCCTAGATATATGCACTAGAAGTTCTCCAATGCACCGGAGCGACGAACTACAAAAAGATAGCCCAAGATAGTACCAATTGGGAGTAAGGCCGTTGCCGCGGCGAATGGCAGGTTACCTGCTGTACCAACATTGTCGGCGATCACATTTGCTACAAGCTGAGAAGTGCCACCGACTATCTTTACCACGATGTAGTCACCGAGTGAGAGAGAGAAGGTAAAAATTGATCCAGCGATGATTGCCGGGTAGATAATTGGCAAAATGATCGAGGTGAAAGTCTGTGCCGTCGATGCCCCTAAGTCACTTGAAGCCTCGAGCAAACTACTGGGTAGGCGATCCATGCCAGCATAAATTGGAAGAATCATGTATGGCAGCCAAAGATAAGACAGGGTGATGGTTGTCGCAACTAAACCAAAGCCCGGACCATGAACTCCAAATGGCTTCAGAATCCAAGAGATCACACCACCATCAGCGAACATGCTGCGCCAGGCATAGGTCTTAACGAGATAACTGGCCCAAAGTGGAACCAGCACCAAAGCAATAATAACGCTGCGAAAACGTGGCTTAAGAACTTTCGCAATGAATAACGCGATTGGGATAGCAAGCAAGCCATCGATCAGAGTTACCAAAACGGCAACACCGATTGAGCGAATAGCAATCACGCTATAAACCCTTTGCGTGATGAGAGTATGAAAATTAGTAAATGAGAGTGAATGAATTGTGTTTCCCGTAAAAGAATCAACGCTCCACAAACTGGAGATCAGCATGACTGCAAGTGAACCTAGATACGCGATTGCAAGCCAAAGCACGGGTAACGCTAATAAAAGCGTTACCCGTGCTCCCTTGTGACGAAAGAGCCACGTATTGACTCGATTAGCCTGCACAGTCACCTTTCATCGGATAAGTGTAAAAGAGGGTTAACCACAAATGACTAACCTTTTATCGATGTCCAGGCTTGTGTCCATGCCGAATAATCGGTGCAGATATTTCCACGGCCATCCAGGCAGCTGGTTGTAGGAGTAGTCCAGTACCAAATCTTCTTGGCATAGCTAGCATCCGTTGCATGGTAAACGGTGCAGAAATTTTTATCCGCTGTGTGACTGCAAGCAAGTGTCTGCGATGGAGCTTCACCAAAGTATTGCGCAACCTGGGCATTTACTGTCGGTGAGGTGATCCAATTCATCCATTTGTACATGCAATTTGGATGTTGCGCTTTTGAGGAGACCATCCAGGTATCGGACCAACCTGTTGCGCCTTCTTTAGGAACAGTGGTTGCTACCTTGACCTTCTTGTCTCCATTAATGGTATTTGCAATAACCTGCCATGAAGAACCAAGAAGGGTATTTGATGACTCAAACGATTGAACGGACTTAGTGTAATCAGACCAATACTCGCCAATATTTTTCTTCTGAACCTTTAGCAGCGCTACTGCAGCTGCTAATTGGGTCTTATCAAGTGAGAATGGATTCTTGATCTTTAAACTTGGTTGTGTTGACATCAAGTAAAGAGCCGCATCGGCGATATAAATCGGTGAATCGTAAGCGGTGATCTGCCCCTTATAAGGAGAATTTGCCGCAAAGACTACGGACCACGAGGTTGGCTTCTTCACCTTTGCAGCGTTGTAAGCCAAAACATTTGCACCCCAACCATGAGGGATTCCATACATCACTCGATTAGCTGAGTTCCATAGTTGATTCTTGAGAAAAGGAGAGATCGTCTTGTAATTAGGAACCAGCGAGGTATTAACAGGTGCGACTTGACCTCCGTAGATCAAGCGAAGAGTTGCATCACCGGATGCCGAGACTCCGTCGTATCCACCGGTCTTCATAAGCGAGACCATCTCATCAGAAGTACCTGCAGTTTTAGCATTCACCTTGCAACCTGTCGCCTTAGTAAATGGATTTACCCAGTCGATGGTTTTGTCATTGCTTCCATTTTCAGCGTAGCCCGCCCAAACAATAATATTAAGTGCTCCCTCGCCCTTACCCAGAGATTTGAGCATCGCCACATTGGGCAGTGAAGCAGCTACTCCTGCTGTCGCCCCAGCTATGGCCAAGCCAAATGCAGCCAAGCTAGCTATCACAATCTTCTTAGAACGCATCTACATCACCTTCTCCTAATTAATTTCGTTGGTTTTCAACCAACTTGAAATTCGTATTTCGAATTCCACGAAACCTCTATATTTTCACCCACGTCAGGGTATTCCTGCGTGCCATCATTCTCAGAAAGAATTGTTAGTTCATCGCCACCGATCACGATATTTATTCGAGTGAGCGCTCCCAAAAACATAACCGAGGCCACCGTTCCGGTAGCCACCTGATCGCCAACCCGATTCATTTTTATTTTCTCGGGTCTAATACTTATTACTTTGCCATTACGGTGAATGAGATTGGAGATGCCAACAAATCCAGCAACAAATTCCGAGTTAGGCTCTTCGTAGATGTGTTTTGCCCCGCCCATTTGGATGATATTTCCTGCATTGAAGACCGCGATACGGTCTGCCATCGTCAGAGCTTCTTCTTGATCATGAGTAACGAAGATAAAAGTGATACCAATATCTCTTTGCAGCTCCTTCAATTCGATCTGCATTTGATGACGAAGTTG
>JAYVUF010000196.1:0-9230 GCA_043788135.1 Actinomycetes bacterium | reverse complement strand
GGAGATACAAATTTGCTCATTACGACTCCACTCGATGTGCATAACTGACAGCATCGGAGAAAGCAGAAAATCCCCGCGCTTGACATAACTCTTCTAACTCATTTTTTATCGTAATGGCAGCCATGGGGTTACCAAAAGTAGCAGTCCCAACCGAAATTGCATTGGCTCCCGCTAAAACCAATTCAAAGGCGTCACGACCACACGTCACCCCTCCCATTCCTACGATCGGTAGATCGGGGAGGGCGGCTCTAACCTGATAAATAGCTCGAACTGCAATTGGTCTAATTGCTGGTCCCGATAACCCACCAGTCCGTTGCGCTAATTTCGGTGCCATCGAATTGGTATCGATAACCATTCCCAAGAGGGTGTTGATTAAGGCGACTCCATCTGCTCCAGCTGCTACGACGCTCTTAGCAATCTCAGTTATATCCGTGACATCAGGTGAAAGCTTTGCAATGATCGGCAACTCTCCTCCAATATTTCGACGCACTGCTGCAATTGCTTCTCCAGCGCTCTGCGGATTGCACGCAAAAACTTGACCACGATTTTCCACATTTGGACAGGAAATATTTACTTCAAGGGCAGAGATCCCTGTCACGCTGCGCAACTTCCGCGCCAGATTTGCATAATCTTCTAAGTTCTCCCCCGCAATACTCACAATGATTCGGACGCCTTGCTCTTGCAACCAAGGGATATCATTTTCAAGAAATATTTCGATACCAGGTCCTTGCAAGCCAATCGAGTTGAGCATTCCACTGGGCGTTTCAGCCATACGCGGGGTCGCCCGTCCACTTCGAGCTTTGACCATTATGGATTTAGTAACAATCGCACCTAATTCAGATAAGGAAAAGAATTGCGATAACTCTTTCCCAGAACCCGCGCAACCGGAAGCGGTGAAAATTGGATTTGGAAAGAAAGCGCCAGCAAGTGAGGTACTGAAATCCAAGCTCATTTTCCCCACACCTCTTCTGGAACTTCACGAGAATGGTTCCAATGAACTTTGTTCCCATCCATAACGGGACCATCGATACACGTCCTTGTCATTCTGACAATTCCACTTTCATCTTCGAACGGAATAACACAGGTCATGCAGACTCCGATTCCGCAGGCCATGGATTCCTCAACTGAACATTGATGAACTAAATCAAACTCTTTTGAAATCGCGGTTATGGCTTCAAGCATCGCCATTGGACCACATGAATAAATAAGATCAATTTCATGTGTTTTAATCAAGTCAGGGAGTACATCAATCACCCTTCCAGTGGTGCCAGCACTTCCATCTTCGGTGGTAATTGTTAATGAGTTGACTGAGCGCTTTCCTTCTAGAGGGGCATATATTTTGCCGGCAACGCTTGCGCCCAAAACCATATCAACCCTACAACCGCGAGTTTTAAGTGCTTCGGCGAGTGCAAAGAGGGGGGCGGAACCGTATCCACCACCAACGAGCAGAGCATTGACCGGTTCCTTAGGGATACCAAAAGATGTTCCTAGTGGTGCTATCAAATCTATTTTGGCACCAGCCACTTGGCTGGCTAGCCAAGTGCTTCCAGTTCCACCTGCTGCTACAACTAGTTCCAGTTGTCCCATGCCATCTGAACGCATTGAGGCTCTATAGATCGCAAAGGCTCTTCGCAAAATAAAGGCTGAAGTGGCCCCACCTACGGCGATAGCAACGAAATTACCGGGTTTGCAAGCGGCTGCGAGATCATTGACAGCGAAAACCATGTGGTTGTAAGCCCCCACACGCTTATTTGAAATAAGTTCTGCCGTAAACTGCGAAGCTTTTGAGTTGATCATCTGCCCACCAATTTCTGCCATTGCTGCAAAGAACAGACTTCAGGTTCACGAGCGCTCGATTCGGTAATACCGGCGACCGCAGCCTTGAACCCCGCAATGGTCGTGATAATTGGAATTCCACGCTGTACAGCCGCGGTTCTAATCAACCAACCATCTTGGCGAGTCCCACGGCCAAGTGGAGTATTTATTACTAAATCCACATCTCCAGAATTGATGATGTCCAGAGCCGATATCCCTGCACCGGGTTCAGAGTTCTTTCGTACCGTAGTTGAAACAACTCCATATTGTGCAAGGAGATTATGAGTCCCAATCGTGGTAAAAAGTTTAAATCCTAATTCCACCAACTCTCTCGCCGGTTGCACACTTGCTTGCTTATCCCGCTCGGAGAGGGAGAGAAATACGTTTCCACTCTTTGGTAGTGTGCCAAAAGAAGCGGTCTGACTCTTGGAATAGGCTTCCCCGAAAGTTTCAGCTATTCCCATGACTTCGCCGGTAGAACGCATTTCGGGTCCTAATACCGAGTCCACACCGCTTCCATCGATGCGCCGAAATCTATTCCAGGGTAATACCGCTTCTTTAACGCAGACTCCAAATGCAGTTCCATCTCCACTCTTCGGAAGAACTCCCGTTGAACGAAGTTCTCTAATTGATTTACCGATAGCAATGAGCGAAGCGGCTTTTGCTAGAGGTATGCCTGTGGCTTTAGAGACAAATGGAACCGTCCGAGAGGCACGCGGATTGGCTTCCAGCACATACAGGATTCCATCAGCGCGAGAAATCGCGAATTGAATATTTATCAGTCCACGTACATCCACGCCACGGGCAATCTTCTCTGTTGCAATTTTAATTTCAGATAACTGCTCTTCGCTTAACGAGATGCTTGGTAATACGCAGGCCGAATCTCCGGAGTGGATTCCCGCTTCTTCAATATGTTCCATAATCCCCGCCATGTAAAGATCATGACCATCAAAGAGTGCATCGACATCGATTTCAATAGCATCATCTAGGAAGCGATCAATTAAGACCGGTTGATTAGGAGTAATTTCCGTCGCTTTCTCGATGAAACCTCGGAGCGATTCATCGTCGTAGACAATCTCCATGCCGCGCCCACCCAAGACGAAAGAAGGACGAACGAGGACCGGGTAGGAGATCTTTGCAGCTACATCTACTGCCTCCTTGTAGGAACGCGCCAAACCGTACTTTGGCGCATTGAGTGAATTCTCGAGCAATATTCTTCCAAATTCCCCTCGATCCTCCGCCATATCAATGGCATGAGGACTGGTTCCCAAAATGGTGACTCCCGCTTCAAGAAGGCCCCGAGCAAGTCCAAGTGGGGTTTGACCTCCCAGTTGCGCAATAACTCCTAACACCGGACCGGCGGCAGTTTCGACCGCGATTACTTCCAGCACATCTTCCAAGGTGAGCGGTTCGAAATACAGTCGATCTGATGTGTCGTAATCGGTCGAAACAGTTTCTGGATTGCAATTAATCATGACTGTCTCATATCCAGCTTCGCGTAGTGCGAAAGCGGCATGTACACAGGAGTAGTCAAATTCCAGTCCTTGTCCAATTCGATTTGGACCACTGCCTAAGATGATCACCGCGGGTTTTGTTCTTGGTACTACTTCATTTTCCACATCGTAAGAAGAGTAGTAATACGGAGTATGTGATTCGAATTCGGCGGCACAGGTATCCACCATTTTAAATATTGGATGAATATGTCCATGAATTCGATCCGCCCTAATAAGCTGTTCAGTGGTGCCGCGAAGTTCTGCGAGTTGTGAATCAGAAAATCCATTGCACTTTGCTCTTCGTAACAGATCTTGATCCAAGAAGGTCGTAGCCGCAATCTCATTGGCCAGATGATTAATCGCATTAATTTGTGCGAGAAACCACGGATCAATCATGGAAATAGCATGCACTTGTTCAATACTTGCACCTAACCACAAGGCACGTTGTACTTGCTGCAAACGCCATTCAGTTGGAATCCCAATTTGAGATAGTAGTTCATTCAACTCTTCACCCTCTATTCGCCACGAGAAGGTGCTTCCCTTCTTCTCTAACGAACGAAGGGCTTTTTGTAGCGCTTCATTAAATGAGCGTCCCATTGCCATAGCCTCTCCTACAGATTTCATAGTTGTTGTGAGGCGTGGGTCGGCTTCAGGGAATTTTTCAAAGGCGAAACGAGGGACTTTTACCACGATGTAATCTAATGAGGGTTCAAAAGATGCAGGCGTGCTCTTTGTAATATCATTTTCAATCTCATCTAGTGTGTAACCGATAGCCAATTTTGTCGCTATCTTGGCGATGGGGAAACCTGTTGCTTTTGATGCCAAAGCAGAAGAGCGAGATACCCGCGGATTCATCTCAATAACTATAATTCGACCATCATTCGGATTAACAGCAAACTGAATATTGCAACCGCCGGTTTCGACTCCGACCGCGCGGATAATATCGATAGAAAGATCTCGTAATCTTTGATACTCAACATCTGTGAGAGTTAAAGCGGGTGCGACCGTGATTGAGTCTCCCGTGTGAACTCCCATAGGATCTAAGTTTTCAATGCTACAGACGATAACCACATTATCGCGATGATCTCTCATCACTTCTAATTCAAATTCTTTCCACCCCAGAATTGACTCTTCGAGCAAAACTTCGTTGGTAGGACTATGGCGCAATCCAGCACCGGCAATTAACTCCAGCTCATTTGGAGAGAAAGCAATTCCAGAACCAAGTCCTCCCATGGTAAACGAAGGACGGACCACCACCGGATAGTTGAGTTCAAGAGCCGCACTCAGACAATCGGACATGGAATGACATATACGAGATTTTGCTGATTCACCCCCTACTTTCTCCACGATAGTTTTAAAAACTTCGCGATCTTCACCTTTTCTAATCGCTTCAACATTGGCCCCTATTAATTTAACCCCGTATTTATCAAAGGAGCCACGCGCATGCAGCGCCATGGCAGCATTTAAGGCAGTTTGACCACCTAACGTTGCCAAGACCGCACTTGGTTTCTCAATCTCCATGATCTTCTCGATGAACTCAGGAGTAATTGGTTCAATATAGGTTGCGTCTGCAAATTCTGGGTCAGTCATGATTGTTGCAGGGTTAGAATTAATTAATATCACTCGAATACCTTCAACTTGCAGCACTCTGCAAGCTTGCACTCCAGAATAATCAAATTCACAAGCTTGTCCAATAACTATGGGGCCTGAACCGATAACGAGAACGCTCTCGATGCTGGTATCTCTAGGCATGAGAGCTCCCTCTCTGCTTACTCGTCAATTTTGCTACTTTTGATTTGGCCATCAAATCTGCGAAGTGATCAAATAGGTAATTTGCATCGTGTGGTCCGGCAGCAGATTCAGGATGGTATTGAACACTAAAAGCCGGTCGTTCTATTAGTTCCAGCCCTTCGACAACTCCATCATTAAGACATATATGGCTTACGAATCCAGCCCCAAAAACCGTTCCGAAGTTGCGGTCTAAAGGTGCTTCTACTGCAAAGCCATGATTGTGGGCGGTAATTTCAATCTTTCCGCTACGTAGATTTTTCACCGGTTGATTAATTCCACGATGACCAAAAGGTAATTTGTAGGTATCGAACCCTAAAGCTCGACCAAATATCTGATGACCAAAACAGATTCCAAATATTGGAATCTCCTCGATCAAAATGTTTCTAACTAATTCAATTACTTCAGTCATTGTTGCAGGATCTCCAGGACCGTTGGAGATGAATACTCCATCAGGTTTAGAGTTCAATATCTCCACAGTAGTGGTGCCCAATGGATAAACAGTTACCTCCATGCCCCGCTCAGACATCGAGCGAGGCGTTGCGTTCTTTATTCCTAGATCGAGCGCCGCGACTCTATATTTCACGCTCAAGCCATGAGTTGGTGGGACTACGTATTTTTCTCTGGTCGAAACATCCTGCGCCAAATGTGCACCTGTCATGGAATCCGATCGTCTCACTCGAATCACCATTTCATCGCGTGGAAGTTCCAATCCCGAAAATATACCGACCCGCATGGCGCCACGATCACGTAGATGTCGGGTGATCGCTCGGGTGTCCACTCCTTGTATGCCAACAATTCCGGCACTAATAAGGGCTTCCTCTAGAGAATATTCCGAACGCCAATTGCTGGAAATGGGGGAAGGATTTCTTACAACAAAACCTGAAACCCATATTTTAGAGGATTCCATATCGGTTCGATTCATTCCGGTATTTCCGATATGAGGCGCAGTCATTATGACAATCTGCTTATAGTAAGAAGGGTCAGTCAGAGTTTCTTGATAACCAGTCATTCCAGTTGTGAAGACAGCTTCTCCATATGTTTCACCCGAAGCAGCCCAACTTGCTCCTTCAAAAATGGTTCCATCATCAAGTACTAAAAAGGCCTTACTCATATTTATTCCCCGTCAATTTTCCATCTCGCAATACGTGAATACCTCGGAAGAAGGTATGCACGACACTTGCGGGCAGTTCAATTCCATCGAAAGGAGTATTGATGCTCCGAGATAGGCCAGCAAATTTATCTACTTTTCTTCTACTGAGTGGATCAACCACTATGAAATTAGCGAATTTCCCTACTTCCAGACAACCATGGTCCACGTATCCACCGATGCGAGCCGGAGCAGTAGACATTCTGGTCGCCAAAGTAGACCAATCCATCAGGCCAGTTTCGATCATGGCCGCCACAGTGACCGAGAGTGAAGTTTCTAAACCGATCATTCCAAAGGCGGCGGCGTTCCATTCGCAATCCTTATCTTCGACCAAGTGTGGGGCATGATCGGTTGCGACAATGTCAATCGTCCCATCCGCTAACCCCGCTCTTAGCGCATAAACATCACTTTGTGTGCGCAATGGGGGATTAACTTTAAAAATCGGATCGTAATCGGATACCAATTGGTCTGTCAGATATAGGTGGTGTGGAGTCACCTCTGCCGTGACCGCCATGCCTTGACTCTTAGCCCAACGTACTATTTCTACCCCACCCTTAGTAGTGAGGTGGCAAATATGTAAACGACTCTGAACATAGTGCGCCATCAAAATATCACGAGCAATGATGGATTCTTCGGCCACTGCAGGCCAGCCTTTAAGACCCAAATTACTGGAAATAACCCCTTCGTTCATTTGAGCTTCGACGGTAAGTGCAGGCTCCTGGGCATGTTGGGCGATTACTCCCCCGAAACTTTTAACATATTCAAGGGCGCGACGCATGAGAAGTGGATCACTTAAACAGTTACCATCATCGCTAAAAATTCTTACCTTCGCGGCAGATTGTGCCATCGCGGACAGTTCCGCCAAACGTTCTCCTTGCAAACCTACTGTTATAGCCCCGATTGGGAAAACATCACAAAGCCCTGCCTCCCGCCCAAGTCTTGCGACCTGCTCAACCACACCCGCTGTATCGGCGGTAGGTGAGGTGTTCGCCATTGCGCTTACGGCGGTATAGCCACCTTTTATGGCGGCCTGGCTTCCAGAGAGAACTGTCTCCGAACTTTCCCTACCGGGTTCACGTAGATGCGTATGCAGATCTACAAGTCCAGGAAGAATTAAAAGATTATCTCCCTCGATCACTGGTAAATTTGATGAGATTTCCAAACCCATCTTTACAATTCGATGATTTTGTACCTCCAGATCGATTCTTCCCCCATCGACCGTGATCACATTTTTTAGAAGAAAATTCTCTGCGTTCATACGAGAACTCCTTTCTTGGGAATCGAAGTCCCACCCATGAGCAGGTAAAGAACCGCCATCCGCACCAAAACACCGTTGGCGACTTGTTCGCGGATCACAGATCTTTCGCTATCTGCACTTATCGCCGATATCTCAAGTCCTCTGTTCATGGGACCAGGGTGCATAATTATTGCCTTTTTCTTGAGTAATCTTAAACGCTCTCCACTCAGTCCAAAGTCCCGTGCATACTCTCGTTCAGAAGGGAAGAATGCATCGTTCATTCGTTCACTTTGAACTCGTAACATCATGATTGCGTCCAGCGAAGAAACTTGTTCGTCTAATCTATAGGAGATCTCTACCGGCCAACTCTCTATTCCAATCGGTAATAGCGTCGGAGGGGCGATCAAAACTACTTGCGCGCCTAGCGAAGTAAGAAGGTGAACATTGCTGCGAGCGACTCTCGAATGCAAGATATCTCCTACAATGGCTATGCGCAGTCCGGAAAAATCACTTCCGTGTTCGGGAAAATGTTCTCGAATCGTGAAGGCATCGAGAAGTGCTTGAGTTGGGTGTTCGTGCATTCCATCTCCAGCATTGACCACATGGGATTCTATCCAGCCAGATTCGGCCAACCGTTTGGCTGCCCCTGAACTGCCATGCCGAAGAACCACTAACTCAGCTCCCATAGCTTCCAAAGTTTGAGCCGTATCCTTGAGCGACTCACCCTTGGTCACACTTGAGCCCTTGGCCGAGAAATTGATCACGTCAGCCGACAATCTCTTTGCGGCAGCTTCAAAACTTAATCGAGTACGGGTGGAATCTTCAAAAAATAGATTCACCACGGTTCTCCCACGCAAAGTAGGCAATTTTTTCATGGCACCATCAGTAATTCGTGATAACTCCCGTGCGGTATCTAAAATTTCTATGGTTTGAGCCGGAGAGAGGTCCGACACTGATAGCAGGTGAGCAATCCTCATTAGATTCCTACCTCAACTTGATCAAAGCCATCGATTTCGCGCAATTGAACTCGGACGATCTCCTTGGCGTTGGTTGGAATATTTTTACCCACATAATCAGCTCGAATTGGCAATTCACGGTGACCACGATCAATCAGAACTGCCAGCTGAACGGTTCTTGGTCTTCCAAGAGCGCCTATGGCATCAAGGGCCGCTCGAATGGTTCGACCAGAGTAAAGGACATCATCCACCAAAATTAAATTCTTCCCTTCTACACCTTCGGAAGGGATCTGAGTTGGCGTTAATGGACGAGGTGGTCGAAGCCGTAAGTCATCTCGGTACATGGTGATATCTAATACGCCGACTGGAACTTCGCATTCTATAGAGGCGAGAAAGAGACCAATCCGCTCCGCCAAAGTAACTCCCCGAGTCGGGATTCCAAGTAAGACCACGGAACCTAAACCGTGGTTGCGCTCGATAATTTCATGAGCAATACGCTTGAGCGATCTATCAATCTCGCTCTGTGCCAAAACAACACTCATTTAGAGCTCCTTTGCCGCCTCACGGGACGTCAGTTAAAGGAAATGGATACTTTAGTAAGCAGAGGATACCAGCGATTTAAGAGAGGGATATGACCGACTTGAGCAGAACAACTCTCCCCAAAACCCCGTTGATATATCCAGCTGAGTCCTTAGTTGAAAGCTCTTGAGCCATCTCAACAGCCTCCGAAATCGCCACATTGTCATCTATCCCCGCACTCCAAAGGATTTCAAAGAGCGCGATTCGAAGTA
>JAYVUF010000195.1:0-3310 GCA_043788135.1 Actinomycetes bacterium | reverse complement strand
ATTGAGAATGGAATAACTGAGAGCCGTTGGGTTGCAAATCAGCTTGGACACTCAGTTGTTAAAGCTTTTAATGGTATCTACTCGGTCAATATCATCGAGAAGGCCCGTCCGGTAGGAGATCCCGAACGGATGGCTCTGCCAGTCGCCGGGGATGACCCTGTCTCCAAAAAAGTTGTTATGGATTTAATTGAAGAGTTGGGATTTGATGCGGTTGATGGAGGCAGCATCGATGAGTCGTGGCGCCAACAACCTGGCACTCCTGTGTATGGACTCGTTGGGGGTGCGCAAGCAGTCAAAGATGCCCTAGCTGCTGCTAGCCCAACTCGTTTACCAGAGTGGCGCGCATAGAAAGCACTTCCGAGTTCGCCCCTTCCTCAAAATTCAATTGTTTGGGATCTGCCCTGATGAGATTTCCTAGCCGTGGCTAGTTCAGATAAGGTTCGGTTCTCAAATACGTTGGAATAAATAAGGGGCCTTAGCTCAATTGGTAGAGCGCCTGCTTTGCAAGCAGGAGGTCAGGAGTTCGATCCTCCTAGGCTCCACTTTATTGCTTTATTGCTTACTCATAACCAGAAACCTAAGGCGGAGGCCACTCAATGACAACAGCAACCCTTCATACCACCAAAGGTGACGTCGTTATCGAACTCTTTGATGATCACACACCCAAGACAGTTAAGAACTTTATTGATCTAGCAAAAGATGATTTCTACAACGGAACGGTCTTCCACCGCGTAATTTCTGGCTTCATGATTCAAGGTGGATGTCCACAGGGAACTGGTACTGGCGGCCCTGGTTATAAGTTTAATGATGAGTTTCACGGAGAGTTGAACTTCGACCGCCCCTATCTGCTCGCAATGGCGAACTCTGGCCCCAATACAAATGGCTCACAATTCTTTATTACGGCGGCTCCAACCACCTGGTTGAATCGCAAGCACTCTATCTTCGGTGAAGTTAAAGATGAAGCTTCAAGGAAGATTGTTGATGAAATCGAAACTACCAAGACTGGTGCAGGAGATCGACCAGTTGAGGCAATCAAGATAAATTCTGTAACTATTACTGAGTAAAAGCATGAAGCTAAAGAACTCTTTAACAACGAACCTCATTGTTGTTATTTCAGGGTTCTTCATTGTTGCAACGTATGCGCCAACCATTACATGGGGTGGCCTTGGACTTCAAGAGCATTTGCTGCTTATTAACAAGGCGTTATTTAACGACAATCAAGTGCATGGAGTCTTTGCTGGCGAGTGGTATCGCGTCCTCACCGTAATTCTCACTCACGCTGGGTGGTTACATCTAGGGTCGAACATGTTGGTTTTTTTCCAACTGGGAAATATCGTTGAACAGTTCTACGGTAAAACTCGTTATGGTTTTATCCTGCTCGCCTCTGCCCTCGCCGCATCCGCCTCTTCTCTTTGGCTAGATCCCGTTAACCAACCATCCGTCGGAGCTTCAGGGATGATCTTTGGATTATTTGGAGTGATGTTGGTGAGCGGTAAGAAGATGGGAGTTGATTTTCGCCAGGTGATGGGACTGCTCGTTCTCAATATCGTCTTTAGTTTTGTACCGGGAGTCAACTGGCACGCTCACGCCGGAGGTTTTGTGGGTGGAATGGCTGCGGCTCTAGTTCTCCAAAGTCTCACTCCACGCCAGCGCTTATACTAGATTTTCGTTGGTTGATATATTTTACTAGAAAAACTTCCAGCAATTGCTGTTCGCGCTGATTTCAAATCTGGGAGAAGTCCAGCTGCCACCACTTGCACAGCAATGTTTCCATAGAGGGTTGCTTCCACAGGTCCAGCAACTACAGGAATCCCACAAATATCAGCTGTTAATTGATTAAGTAAGTGAATTTGTGAACCACCACCAATTATATGAATTGCTGTTAATTCTCGCCCGCATATTCTTTCGATAACTTCGAGGGTCTCCTTATAAGCAAAAGCCAAACTATTAATAATACAGCGCGTAAATTCACCCGGAGTCTTTGGATATTGCAAACCATTTTTCTCACACCAATGACGAATACGATCAGTCATTTGCCCGGGCGCGACAAATTCAGGATCATTAAGATCAATTTTGGTGACAAAATTCTCATCTTCAGCTAAGGCGAGTAACTCGGGAATAGTGTGTGAAATACCTTCCGCGCTCCAAGCTCTTCTACACTCTTCTAAAAGCCACATTCCTGTAACGTTCTTAAGCAGGCGAACCGTCCCAGCGGCTCCTAATTCATTGGTTAGATTTGCGGCTTGAGCTTCAATGGTTGTATTGGTGTAAGCGGTTTCGATTCCAACAAGTGACCAAGTCCCGCTCGAGATGTAAGCCTCAGAATTAGGGTCACCAAGTGGGGTCCCTATCACCGCACTTGCAGTGTCGTGGGATGCAGCCGAAACTACTCTAAGACCATCGAGAATCCCATGACCTTTAATTTCCCCAATAAAAGTACCAGGTTCATGTAATTTGGTGAATAACTCTCGTCGCAACCCAACTCTCTTAATCAAATCCTCATCCCATAATCGGGTTGAGGTATTTAGAAGTTGTGTGGTTGAAGCATTTGTAATTTCAGTAGACCGCACCCCGGTAAAGATGTAATTCATAAGATCGGGAAGCATTAAGAAGTTTTCCGCTTCAAGGTACTGTGGTGAATCTTTAGTAGCGACTAATTGATAGATGGTATTGAAAGATAAAAATTGGATCCCCGTCGATTCATAGATTCTTCTCCTATCAACTTTTTTAAGAGTTGATGGGTAACTTTGATCTGTTCGGGAATCTCGATATGAGACGATCGGCTCTAACAATTGACCATTTCGATCGACGAAACCAAAGTCAACTGCCCAAGAGTCGAAGGCAATAGTTATTGGAGAACAACTTTCCTTTGCTATAACGATTCCCTTAACAACTTCACCATAAATGTATTGCCAATCCCACCGACGAATATGACCATCTACAATCACCTCATGGTTGAATCTATGTGCTATCTCTAAGGTGATTGATTTTCCATCAAAACGTCCAATCGCAACTCGCCCACTAGTCGCGCCCAAGTCGACCGCAATGAATTCAGAGATCATATTTCTAACGTAAGAACGCTGCTGCGACTCCACCATCAACTGGGATATGCAATCCAGTCGTCAATGGCAACTCTGAGGCGGCTAAAACGAAAACTGCACTGGCAATGTGCTCGGGAAGCACCTCGCGCTTTAGAATGGTTCGTTGGGCATAATACTCACCTAGATTTTCTTCTTTAACGCCGTAGACAGCCGCACGTTGAGCTCCCCACCCACTCGCAAAAATTCCTGAACCACGAACAACCCCGTCT
>JAYVUF010000194.1:0-4289 GCA_043788135.1 Actinomycetes bacterium | reverse complement strand
CCGTAGCGAAGGTCGGTCAAAACATAACCAAGGCCTTGTCCTACGACAGCTGAGATAGTTGGCTCGGTAGTCATTCCGCAATCAACAGTCTTATTCTTGAAAGCAGCGATGAAAGTTCCACCCGCGCCAATTACGACTGGATGCATAGCAGAGTTAGGAACTCCAGCTTTTGTGCCAATTGCATGGGTTAGAAAGTTGGTTGAGGATCCAAGTCCAGTGACTCCAAGATTGACTCCGGAAATCCAATCCGCTGGTGTATTGATTTTTCCCTTGAGATCGGTGCGGCAAAGTTCGACCTCACCCGGTGCTTTGAGAAGGATTGCTATTGCTTCTGCGCTCTTACCCTTTAGTTGGAGGTCAATGGTGTGATCGAAGAATCCACCAGCCAAATTGACTCCACCAGAAACCATGTCATCGGTAGCGTCACCGCCTGCAGGTTCGTCAACGAGTACGACGTTAGCGCCGTAACGCTTGAAAAAACCGAGTTGCTGAGCAAGCATGAAAGGTAGGTAGATCTGCTTAGAGAGACCGCCCACCTCAATTTTTACCACAGAATTTTCAGCAGTTGCTGCTGTTATTCCTGATGTTGCTGTGAGTACCAACGCAGATGCGCTGATAGCTACAACAACTTTCTTTGATAGTTTCATTTATTCTCCCTTAGTTGTATCCGGAGCCTTTTAAAGCTCAGCACCGGAATTCTGGTCTGGCCGCCAATTAAGTAGGCGATTTTCGAGCTGGGTTATAAGCCATTCGGCGGTTAAAGCCATGACTCCAATAATTAACATTGCCGCGTAAACACCATTTGGATTGAAGGTTGCCTGTGCAGTCGCGATTAAAAGTCCGAGCCCATGATTAGATCCTAAGAATTCGCCAACGATGGCACCGATAATTGCGAATCCGAATGCGACATGCATGGAAGCCAGAATCCAAGAGAGGGCTGAAGGCAGAACTACCCTTCGTGTGACTTGGCTCCTTGAAGCTCCCAGGAGTCGCGCATTGGAGATAAGTTTTTTATCTGCCTCTCGAGTTCCTGTAAAAGCATTAAAAAAGACTGGAAAGAAAACTAGTACGAATGCCAATGCGATCTTCGAGGTTGAACCTAACCCCCAAATAACGGTGAAAATAGAGCCCAGTACCACTCGCGGAATTGAGTTAGCAATCTTGATATATGGCGCCAAGACTTCGGCCACTATGCGATTTCTGCCGAGAGCAATTCCAAAAACAATACCGCCAGCAACACCAATCAGAAATCCGTAGGTTGATTCCATGAGAGTGACATAAGCGTTATACCAAAGCGAACCAGCGGCAGTTCCATTATGAATCCAAGTAAATAATTGACTCCAAACACCAGTTGGTCTCCCAAAGAAGAAAGGATCCATAATCTTGTGGTCTGCAAGTACTTGCCAGGAGACCAATAGTGAAGTTGCAAGTCCTATTTGCAAGGCCTTGATGCGAATCGCGCGCATAATCGACTTGCGTTTGAGAAATGCTTCAGAGGCGAAATCAGGATTACCCGTTTGTTGTTCAATACTCATCCTTATTATCGCCCTTACTTTTTTGCAATTAATTGACGTTGATAAGCCACATCGACTTCTTCACGTAAAACTTCCCAAATTTCTTGGTAAATCTTTATGAACTCGGGTGAGAAGCGAATATCGCGCGCTTTGCGAGGACGAGGAAGATCAATTTTGCAATTGGCTTTTATTCGTGCCGGGCCAGCGGTGAGAACAAGCACTCGATCCGAAAGCGCTATTGCCTCTTCTAAATCGTGGGTAACAAACATCACCGTTGAGCCTGTGCTCTCCCAAAGTGTCATTAGTTCTTCGGTCATGATCGCCCGCGTCTGTACATCCAAGGCAGAAAATGGTTCATCGAGCAGTAACAGGCGTGGTTCGTTAATCAGTGTTTGAGCTAGGGCTACACGCTTTCGCATGCCTCCGGAGAGTTGATGAGGAAAATGATTTTCAAACCCCTTCAGTCCAACTTTGCCAAGCCACTTTTCAACTTGAAGAGAGATTTCGTTCTTTGGCATTCCACGAAACCGTGGACCAGCGCCCACGTTATTTGCAACGTTCATCCAAGGAAATGTGGCATCATGTTGAAAGACGAATCCTGACGAGGTGTCAATGTCTTTAACTACCTGACCCTCTACTTCAACTGAGCCAAGGCTCGGGAATTCCAACCCTGCCACAAGAGTTAGAGCCGTTGATTTGCCACACCCAGTGGGACCAACTAACGAAACGAATTCACCCGGCTCTATTTCAAAGTCCAGTTCCGCAAGCGCTTGATACCAGTCACCTTTTGGAGTTCGAAAGCGTTTAGAAACTTTTGTAAAATTTACTCGTACACCTTGAACCATAATCTGAGCGTAAGTGCGAGGAAGGGGTAACAAAACCTTTATAACAAGAGCGTTACCCTAAATATCCTTATTGAAAGTTTTGCTCATTTTGCTCACGGTAGAATATGGAAATGACGAGCCCGCTACATGTTTAGCTGGCGCCCTCGCTTGATCAGGTTGGCCTCTAATCGAGTATCGATTGTGTTACTTGCAGCTCTACTTGGAGTCATTTTAACTTTCAATATTGCAAAGAGTGCACAAGATCAGGAGTATCGACAGCGTGCCTTAACTTTGGCGGAATCTATCGCAGCGATTCCAGAAGTTGAGACGTTAGTTGTAAGTGGAGACCCAGAACATCAACTGCAAGTCATGGCGGATTCAATTGAAAAAAAGACAAATGCAACTTATGTTGTTATTGCAGACATTCATGCGGTGCGGCTTACTCATCCTAATCCCTTATTAGTAGGAAAGAAATTAGAAGATGCTGCGCTAACTCTTAGGGGAGTTCCTAACACTTCGTTAAATCATGGTTCGCTAGGGCTCTCCGCTCGAGGTAGAACTCCGATCAGGGATGCTGCTGGAAAAGTGGTAGGGCTAGTATCTGCTGGATATTTAACAAGTTCATTCTCTAATCAAAATAATTATTTGCGTACCTCTTTTTTACTCTACGGGTTTGGAATAATTTTTCTAGGATTTCTATTAGCGGAATTCCTATCTCGTCGTTTGCGTAACCGCAGAGTTGAGAATGAACTACAAGAAACCAGATTAAAATTTCAGGAACGCGATGCAATGTTACATTCCATTAAAGAAGGTGTGGTGACACTAGACCCTGCCAAGCGCATTCAATTAATTAATGACGAGGCCAAGCGATTACTTGGCTTAGATGAATCGGTCGTTGGAAAATCTATTGACTTGGTAATGCCGCAAGGAAGATTACTCGATCTTTTGGAGGGCGAAGGTTCTCAGGGTGATGATGAATTAGTTCTGAACGAAAGTTTCTCACTTCGAGTAAATAATCGCCCGGTGAAGGTATTGCGACGAGATATGGGATCAGTAATAACGTTACGCGATCGAACTGAGCACATTGGATTGCTTCGCGAACTAGATAGCGTTAAGAATTTAACAAATGCCTTACGGGCGCAGCAACATGAATACGCCAATCGCATGCATACTCTCAATGGACTTTTGGAGTTAAAACGTTTCCAGGAGGCACAAAGTTATTTGGGGGAGATTACCTCTCTTGATGCTGATTTGGCCGAGATGCTCTCCGATAAGATTTCTAATCAGGTGATAACAGCACTGCTTTTAGCCAAAGTCGTTATCGCCAGAGAGCGCGGCGTAGCTCTAAAAATTAGTGCCCAAACATCCCTCGACGATTTAAAATTGGACCAGAATGCTTTGATTACTGTTCTCGGTAACCTAATCGACAACGCTATCGAGGCCACTGCAAACTCTGAATCTGGAGTTGTCACAATCGAATTTACCCCCGGGCCAGGCGTTTTTAAGACCGTTTCCGTTCGGGACAACGGTCCAGGAGTTCCAGAACCGCATCCCGAAATCGTATTTGAAGATGGGTTTTCCACTAAAAGCACTGTGCCAAATGCACACCGAGGTCTTGGATTAGCCATCGTTTCTAGATTAGTTAGGCAGGCTCAGGGAAAGATCTCTTGTTATAACGAACAGGGTGCCGTCTTCATTGTGGAAATCCCGGTGCAGTTATGATTCGCACTTTGATTGTGGAGGATGATTTTCGAGTAGCAGATATTAATTCTGCGTATGTGGCAAGGGTAGAAGGATTTGAAGTGATTGGCATTGCAGCTTCTGCTGCTGATGGGTACCTTGCAATAATAAAGGAGCGACCAGACTTGGTTTTGTTAGATTTATTCTTACCGGATGAACATGGCTTTGAATTGTTTGCAAAAATTCAACAGTTGTCACGAGGGACAAAGCC
>JAYVUF010000193.1:0-2605 GCA_043788135.1 Actinomycetes bacterium | reverse complement strand
CGATGTCCTCAATGCTGGCGTAGATATTTGTGTTATTGGAAGTCCTACGGGGTTGCACCATGAGCATGCTAAGGCGGCGATGGAATCAGGTGCTCACGTCATGTGTGAAAAGCCGGTCACTATACAACCTGCGGATGCATGGGATTTGGACAGTATTGCCAAAAAATTAAATCGAAAATTGATTATTGCCTTTGGTTGGAATTATTTACCAATGATGCGCGAAGCAAAGTCGCTGATGGAAAAATTTGGAATTGGCGAGCTGGAACATCTCACTTTGCACTTGTCTTCTGCGACTCGTGAACTCCTTTCTAATACCGGGGCGTATCCAGATGCGACTCCAGAATCTTTGCCAGATCAGCGAACCTGGACTGATCCAAAACTTTCTGGTGGGGGTTACGGACAAGCGCAACTCACTCATGCTCTAGGTATGGGGCTTTGGCTCACCGGTGCCAGGGTGGAGTCGGGTTTTGCACTCATGAGTGCGCCCATGAACGCGCCAGTCGAAATGCATGATGCCATTGCTTATCGTTTCGAAAATGGCGCAATCGGGGCAGTTTCAGGCGGGTCTGCTCACGCGCCAGCACACAAGGGATACCACGCCCATGAATTACGAGCGATTGGAAGCGATGGTCAGTTATTGCTGGATCTCGAAAGGGCGGCGGTTTGGCTCTATTACAAAGGTGAAAACATTCGTCTTGAATTAGGCGATGATGATGGTTATTACAACTGCCAAGGTCCAATTGATGCGCTGGTTGCGGCCGGGCGAGGTGTGGATTTTGTTAATTACTCACCAGGTGAACTTGGTGCCCGATCAGTTGAGGCGCTGGATGTTGCCTACCGTAGCGCGGAAAGCGGAAAGCTTGAACACCGGAGATAAAGCTCTTTCGCCGAGGCTCCTTCGTTAATAGCGAATTTACTACTAATCCACTCCTCTTTCTCGGGAGACAAAAGTATCTCTTTACTAAACTCTCGATTTGCCGTCGTAATTCTTACCCCGCCTGCTCCAATTGGCACCTCCGTGAAATCGGAATGGGTGATGGCTAGGTACGTGGAGGCATCGAAAAGTTTTGTCGGATCTTTGGACGCACACACTGCAGCAACTGCATGTCTGCTATTCCACCAATCGCCTCCCCGAGATTCATCTAGCAACCCGCGCACCGCGGAGGGCAGTAAAACCGTTATTGAGGTAATTGGTTGATCAATCTCTTGAATTAATTCCCATGCCGCATATACCGCAGAGTGTGCAAAGCCATTAGTGGGAAATAACCGCAGGGATACAGTGCTAATTCCATCGAGAATTTCTTCCGATTCTGCCTCGATAGAAAACATCTCAATCAGCCCGCGTGGGCCGTTCCAGATGTCTTCAACATTTACAACACCCATGGCTGCGGCTTTTGCGCTGAGAACACCCAATGTGATAGCTGCGGCTCGGTTAAATTGTGCAGCGCCGAGTCGTTCAAATCCCGCCTGTGAAGATGCTCCGATGTTTGCCGCGCAAAGTTTGAGCGCCGCAAGATGTTCATCGCTTGTAAGCCCCAAAACTATTGCAGCTGTTGTGGTTGCGGCAAAAGCTCCACTTGTCGAAGTTACATGCCATTTTGAACGGTGTGATATTCCAAAGAAGTGAGCAATTGTCGCTCCTGTTCTATAACCCCAGCCCGCCGATTCGCAAGCCTTTTCAAAGGATTCTCCAGAAGCGACTGCTACCGACCAAATAATCGATCCCGGGTGCGTTAGGAGCCGCCAATCCAAATCGTCCATGTCCAACGCGCTCGACATTAGCCCGAAGTGAGCAGCGCGTTCAGTCATACCTTTGACAAGTAATTGCTTGTTACCGGCATAAAGCTTTGCACCATCAAATATGTTTGCTGCAAAATCTTTCCAGAGAATTTCTAACCGTGCGTGATCATACTTTGGCGGTTGTTCAGTCAGAGTTCGCAGTACCCTCTCGGCGAGAAGTGAATCAGCCATTGGTCACTGTATATGCGCTGAAACGCTCGCGGTAAATTGTTGGAACCATTGATTGCGATGGAACTTCACCTTGAATTACCTCCAAAATTAGTCGCGCCGCTTGGCTTCCCATCTCCTCAGGATCTCTATAAACGGAGGAGATATTTGCGCTCAGAACATCAAACATTGGCCATTCGTCAAGTGCGACAAAAGCAATATCTTTCCCAGGCACGATATTGCGTTCTTTAAGAGCTTTGAGTGTGCCGGTTGAGGCGCCAATTCCACCAGCGATTAGTGCAGTTGGTTTAACTTCACCGTTCAATAAATCGTGCGCTTGTTCATAAGCAAATTTCTCGCCGAATTTTCCCAGGCGTATCAGGCTGGAATCAATTGGAATGGCTTTCTCGGCGAACGCATCTTCATATCCCTTGAGGCGATTACGTGTGATAAAGACATCTGCTCTGCCAGAGATAAACGCAACTTTTTGATGACCTAAGTTGAGAAGTGAAATCGTTGCTTGATGTACTCCAGAACGGTGATCGCAGATAACCGCACTTGCATTCAACCCTGTAACTTCGCGGTCGAGTAGCACAATGGGGGCGCCAAGTTCATTTATTGTTTTTCGTACGTATGGCGCATCCTCAGATACCAAAGA
>JAYVUF010000192.1:0-5690 GCA_043788135.1 Actinomycetes bacterium | reverse complement strand
GTTGGCTTGGAGTAAGTGATGATTTAACGAGCCCGGAGCGGCTGGACCAAGATGGGGTTTCATATGTTCCTGAACCAAAACCAGATATGCCTTATTTTTACGCCGCCAACGCAAGAGATCCAAGAGCAGGTATTGCCCATGAGGGGGCTCACTATCAACAATTAATACGAAGTTGGAAGAATCCGCGCGAGATTCGCAGACATTATTATGACTCTGGCGCTAATGAAGGTATCGCTTTTTACAATGAAGAACTTCTATTAGCCGCGGGACTTTTCGCCGATGCCCCACACAGTCAAACTTTGCACTATAACTTTATGAAGCTCCGTGCGATGCGAGTAAATGTTGATGTTGGCCTTGTCACAGGGAAAATTACAATCGAGGAAGCGACTAAGTATTTATCGGAGTGGGTACCCATGGATTTAGAGACGGCGAGTGAAGAAGCAATCTTCTTCGCGGGCTTTCCTGGACAAGGGTTGAGTTATCAAATTGGAAAGACCCAAATCCAGAAACTCGTTGCAGATTTAGTCATAGCTAAAGGTGTTAATTTTGATTTTCAAGAATTTCATGATTATCTGTGGAGAAATGGAAATGTTCCGATCTCTCTCCTAAGATTTGAATTGCTAGGTGATGATTCGGATTTAATCGCTCTCAACACTATTAAAAAGGAGATGTTCAGTGAACTTTGATGATCCTGACAAAGAATATATATGGTCTGGAGTCCGAAAAATGCTAGATAGTTTTCTGGCTGGGGATCGCCAAACTGCAGATGACTTTATTCATCAAGACGTGACCATTTGGGATTCGGTCGAGCCAAAGTTGATTATGGGAGTGGTGGGTCTGAATGCTCTTCGTGATTCCCGACCACCTGGTGCAGGTCCATCGGTCGTCAAAGAGATAATCAATGAGAACCCAATTATTGACATCTATGGAGACATTGCACTCCTTCGATACGACTTAATCGTTCGATTTAATAATGGCACTCCAGATGAAAATATTCGAAACTCTGCCGTATGGCGCAGATTTCCAGAGGGTTGGTTAGTAATTCACAATCACGAGGATGTTCTTCAACCACGCTGAATTCGGTTGGGCCAAGGGTAGGACTTGAGGAAATAAAGGTGAGATTCGCTAGATGAATCCGACATTTTGGACTACTGTTCATAACTTCTCAGGAGAGCCCTGAGCGTAGAAACAGGAGTCTCAAATAATGAATTCTAAAAATTTGAAGATGAGGACTTTCGCAATTGCTGCCACCGCGGCGCTTGCTACTGCCTCTCTCGGTGGAATTGCAGCAACTGCAAGCGCTGCCGGAAAAGTCTTGGTCGTTGACTCGACTTTTAACCACAAGACTCTCGACCCAGGCCGAGAATTCGAGCCTGGCGGAAATATGATCGATCGCGCGTTGTATAGCACTCTGATGACTTTCACGGGCAACGATGCCTCGACTCCTGTTCCAGATATCGCGCTCTCCTACAAGGCTTCAACTGACGCAAAGGTATTCACTTATAAGCTTCGTAAAAACGCAGTCTTTTCAGATGGTACGAAGGTGACTTCCAAGGATGTTGTCTTCTCGCTTATGCGTTTGAAGAACCTTAAGGGGAATCCAGCTTCACTCATGGATGGAATTACAGCGACCGCGACAAATGCTTACACGGTTGTCTTAACATCCGACACACCCAATACCGCTATTCCGGTAATCGTCTGCAGTCCTTCACTCGGCATTGTTAATAGCGCTGCTGTGAAAAAAGAAGGCGGATTTTCTGATGCTTCTGCGGCGCAGAATGATAAAGCCGAGATCTACTTGAATACTTTCTCTGCTGGCAGCGGACCCTACTTGCTTAAGCGTTTTAGCTTAACGAGTGAGGTAGATCTTGTTGCCAATCCAAAGTATTGGGGTCCAAAGCCAAAGTACGACAAAATTGTTATCCGTAACACTCTCCCACAAGTCCAACTTCTGGATGTGCAAAAGGGTGTTGCGCAGATTGCAATGGATCTCTCTCCAAAACAGACAACTTCACTTTCTGGTCTCAATGTGACTGGCGGAGTAAGCACAACTGTCTGGTTCCTTTTGGTAAATTCAAACTCATCTGTTTCTACAGTTACCTCAGATGCAAACTTCCAAGAAGCAGTACGCCTGGGAATTGATTATTCAAAGTTAATTAAGTTTGCTGGAACTGGAACTATTCAAGCAGCTGGAATTATTCCGAGTGCCTTTCAAGGCGCACTTAAGAAAGCTGATGCTGTGAAGCGTGACTTGGTTGCCGCAAAGGCAGCCTTGGCAAAATCTTCCTATAAAGGCGAAGCTATTCCTCTCAGTTACTGGGGTGGTGGAGCGTGGGAAGGTATTTTGTTTGATGACTTCGCGGCTGAAGTTCAAGCACAATTAAAGGAAGTTGGAATCAATATCACATTGGCTCCTGCTTCGATTGGTGATGCTTTGAACACTTATCGTGCGGGAACAGAAGCAATGGGACTTTGGTTCTGGGGTCCAGACTGGCCAGATTCAAGCAACTACACCCAAAACTTCAGCCCTGGTAACAAGGTTGGTTTGCGGGCAGGGTGGGCAGCGGACGCTAATCCAGTAGTCACCACTCTCGTGAATAACGTTGCGGTAGAGCCAAGCCCTAGAAAGCGCTTAACTGATTATCGTGCATATCAACTTGCACTCAATCAGAACAGCCCATTCGTACCGCTAATCCAATCCCCAGTCGTTCGGGTTTCGTCAAAGTCTGTAAAGGGTCTTGCCGCGAATCCAATTTGGGAAATCAATCTAGCTGACCTCAAGTAAAGGGACTATGTCCTTTAATGTCCTTTAATAACGAAGTAGTTGAACCAGCGCCTGTTGATAGTAAATTATCAGCAGGGGCTGGTTCTCCTCTTTTGAGATTCATTGCAAAGAGAATTGCCATCGGTTTACTGCTGATGCTTGGCATCACCTTGATCTCCTTTACCGTGACCCAAATCGTGCCGGGAGATCCAGCTGCAATTAATTTAGGTCAAAGCGCTATGAGTAATCCCGAAATCGTGGCGCGATGGAAGCATGAATATGGGCTGGATAAACCGGTTCCAGAGCAATACATTTTGTATCTTAAGAAACTACTCCACGGAGATATGGGCATATCGCAACAGAGCCAGCGTCCTGTGAAACAAGATCTAGCTGAATACTTCCCTGCAACACTTGAACTCGCCCTGGTTGCAATATTTTTCTCTTTGGTCATCGGCCTATTCTTGGGAATAATTTCAGCAATTAAGAGAGACAGGCTCTCCGATCAAATTATTAGATTTTTCAGTCTTGCGGGTGTCTCCATGCCAACTTTTTGGACCTCACTCGTTGTCTTTTATGTATTTTTTTTCAAATTGGGATGGTTCCCGGGAACCGGTCGACTGGATCCAGGAAGCGATGATCCAACGCATCTAACTGGATTCTTTACTATTGATGCACTAGTCCATGGACAGTTTGCGCTCTTCTGGCAGGCTCTAGCACACATAGCAATGCCGGCCTTTGTTCTTGCGATCTACACGATCGGCCTACTTACACGTTTTACCCGAGCTTCAGTCTTAGAAATTCTTGGCAATGATTATGTTAGGGCCGCGCGTGCCAAAGGCTTACCGGAGTGGTTGGTCATTAAGCGCCATGTAATGCGACCTGCGTTACTTTCAATCATCACGGTTGCAGGTGTGGCATTCGGTAGTCTCTTAGCAGGTTCAGTTCTCGTTGAAAATGTTTTCTCTTGGCCAGGTATCGGTCAATATGCATTCAAGAGTGCGATTGGCTTGGACCTGCCGGGCATCATGGGAGTGAGCGTCGTGGTAGCCGGAGTGTTTATCACAATGAATTTGATCGTGGATATTCTTTATCGCTTTATTGATCCCAATCTGCGGTCACAATGAAAAATCTATTTGGTAAGAACTCTCCTTGGAGGCAACCGTTAGCGCTGATCGGCGTTTCGTTGCTTACCTTCTGGATCCTGGTCGCAATTTTTGCACCGTTACTTGCTCCCGATAATCCCTTAACGCAAGATGCCACAATTCTTGTACACCCAAGCCATGCCCACCTCTTTGGTACTGATCAAGTCGGCCGTGACATTCTGAGCAGAGTTATTTACGGAGCAAGAGTCACCCTTCCCTTGTCTCTACTTTTAGTATTTCTCTCCATGGCAGTTGGGTCAGCAATTGGAGCTGTCGCGGGATACTTTGGGGGAGCTATCGATTCAATTTTGATGCGCTTCACCGACATGGTTTTAGCATTTCCTGGAATTATCTTGGCAATGGCGGTAGCAGCTGCGCTCGGACCACAATTGCGCAATGCAGTGATTGCAGTAGTAATTGTTTCATGGCCAACATATGCCCGGGTAGTAAGAGGGATGATTCTAACTTCGAAGAATTCCGAGTATGTGACTGCGAGTCGACTCCTCGGATCATCCACCTGGCGAACGCTCATAGTTGATTTGCGTCCCAATATTTCCGGAACTGTCATCGTATTAGGCGCTCTCCAAGCTGGTGATGCAGTTCTTACTCTCTCTGGACTTTCATTCCTTGGACTAGGAGCTCAACCTCCTTCTGCCGAATGGGGAGCTATGGTCTCCTCGGGTGCGAACAACTTCGATAAATGGTGGGTGGGAGTTTTTCCTGGTTTGGCAATTTTAACGACGGTGCTTGCCTTCAATTTTATTGGAGACACCCTGCGAGATGTTTTGGATCCACGTACCGCCAAGGCACTGCGGGATTAAATGAACATTTTAGCGGTAAGCGATTTGACAGTTTCTCTGCAAACGAAGAGCGGGTATGCCAACGCGGTGAGCAACCTTTCCTTCACTTTATCAAAAGGTGAAATCTTGGGGATTGCTGGTGAGAGTGGAAGCGGTAAAACTATGACTGCCTTGACACTCTTGGGGCTACTTCCCCACCGTGCAAAAGTTTCAGGTTCAATTGAATTTAAGGGTCAGGAATTAGTAGGTGTAAGTCCTAAGAAAATGCAAGAAATCAGGGGTAATCAAATCTCTATGGTCTTCCAAGACCCAATGACTGCGCTGCATCCGATGTTAACGATTCGTACTCTCCTCACTGAGCACATGCTGATTCAT
The DNA here is from genome assembly GCA_043788135.1 of Actinomycetes bacterium. GTDB lineage: Bacteria > Actinomycetota > Actinomycetes > Nanopelagicales > Nanopelagicaceae > PALSA-747. The sequence continues at coordinate 609 of JAYVUF010000192.1, read as the reverse complement.
CTTGGTTTAGCTCAGAAGGAAGCAAACTTAAGAGCTGAAAGTTTGCTCAATGATGTGCGAATCCCGGACCCTAAACGAGCGATGCTTGCTCATCCAGGGCAATTTTCTGGTGGGATGAGGCAACGCATCGCCATCGCAATTGCGCTCGCCTGCGAGCCTGAGATATTGCTCGCCGATGAACCAACCACCGCCTTAGATGTAACGGTACAGGCAGGAATTCTCAGGTTATTAGATCGCCTGCGTCACGAACGAGATCTTTCTGTCATTTTTATTACACATGATCTCGGTGTTCTCTCTTCGATTACGGACAAACTTCTTGTTATGTATGGTGGGCGAGAAGCAGAATCGGGACCAACGAGGGAGCTGTTGGTGAAACCGAGGCATCCTTATACAAAAGGAATATTGGATTCTCTACCTGATCCCAGCCATCCCGAAAGATCACTCTCCTCCATCAAGGGTTTTCCACCGGAGTTAGGTTCTGTTACTGAGGGATGTGCATTTGCCTCCAGGTGTTCTTATGTAAAAGCTTCTTGTCGGCATGGAACGATTAGTCCATCTGAAATTTCGCAAGGACATCGAATTTATTGTCCAGTGGATCCACTGGTGGTC
>JAYVUF010000191.1:0-2665 GCA_043788135.1 Actinomycetes bacterium | reverse complement strand
ACACGTGCGACCGCCTCTTTACGACGACCCGTACCACCACCCGGGGCTTTTATTGCTGGGCGATTAGTTGAGGCAGCAGGAGTTGATGAGGTGTAAGAGGTTAAAACTTCTTCTTCTACATCGACTACATCGAGCGTTGCATCGAAATCTGACATGTCTATCCCCTACTTCTTCACGATTTGAGAAACTTGAGTAAATACATATGGCGTTGGGTTCTGTGCCGCATGAGGATGACCCGGACCGGCATAGACCTTTAGCTTTGATCCCACTGAACGTCCCAATTTGTTCTTAGGGATCATTCCAAGAATAGCCTTTTCAATTATGCGCGTTGGATCTTGATTGATCAAATCGGCATACACGATAGATGTCATACCGCCTGGATAACCAGAGTGGTGATGAGCGAACTTTTTGCCGGCCTTTTGTCCGGTAAGGACTATCTTCTCGGCATTGATGACAACGACGAAATCGCCCATATCAATATGTGGAGCAAAAGTGGTCTTATGCTTGCCGCGAAGAAGGACTGCAGCATGGCTAGCTAGGCGACCAAGGACAACTCCTTCAGCATCGATGACATGCCACTTGCGGGTGACATCACCAGCCTTCGGTGTAAATGTACGCACGAGGTCTCTCTCTTTCTAATCCTGATAAATAGTGCCACTGTTGCCTAGGGTGTTGGGCCGAGCTGACTTCAGCACACAGGCAGAGGAGCAGGTTACCTTCCCGAACCCCACACGGTCAAAATGAGGGTGTCAAAATGAAGGCGAGGCCAAGAGTCACCCAGGGTAAAAGGCAGTGAAATTGGCTAACTCTTGGGCACTTGGATAATCAACCTTCACCAGAGTCAGACCACGAGCCGGAAAAACATAAGAATCTGAAACTCGGGCAGAAGCCTTCAATATTTGATCCATCCACTCGACCGGAAATCGCCCCTCACCAACGCAAACGGCTGCCCCCACCAGATTGCGAACCATATTCCAGCCAAAACCATCTGCGGCGATGTCGCAGACTACAAAGCCCTCTTTATTTCGGTTCCAAGTGAATTCAAACAAGGTGCGAAGAGTCGTTGCCCGCTCTCGATAGCGACAGAAAGTAGAAAAGTCGTGTTTGCCAAGTAAGGAAGCGCTCCCCTCATTCATGAGCTCCACATCAAGCGGCCTAAACCAAGTGGCTGCATCAAACCTCTGGAGTGGAGGTAGATCTTGATTGCCATCTAATAATTTGTAGCGATAGTGGCGGGCCGTGGCTGAATATCTGGCATCGAAATTGGTGGGTGCCAGATCCACATTGAGAATACGAATATCCTCTTCCAACATCTGATTGAGCCGAAATTTTAAGTGCTCAAAGTCCCACAAATCTTGTGAAGGACGATAACGCGATGGCTCCACATCAGATGGAATATCAACGTGTAAGACCTGACCCGTGGCATGTACTCCCGCGTCGGTGCGTCCAGCGACAACAGTTGTGACGGGAGTTCTGACTAGCCGTGCCAAGGCGCCTTCTATAGAACCTTGCAAAGTCTTTTGATCGGGCTGCTTCGCCCAACCCGCGTAATGAGTGCCGTCATAAGCTAAATCGATCTGTAAACGACGAAACCCGCTCTCAGGGTTGAGAGCGGGTTCAATCATGAACTTCTTTTAGTCTTTGAGCGAATTACAAATAATCAGTCGGTGACAAGTTCGATGACTGCCATTGGGGCATTGTCACCGTTACGTGGACCAACTTTTGTAATACGGGTGTAACCACCGGGACGAGATGCAAAGCGAGGAGCAATTTCAGTGAAAAGAGTATGAACAACGCTCTTGTTCTGAATTGTCTGCATAACGCGACGACGAGCAGACAGATCACCCTCTTTGGCAGCGGTGATCAACTTTTCAGCCAATGGGCGAAGGCGCTTGGCCTTTGCCTCAGTGGTCTTGATCTTGCCGTGTTCAAAGAGTTGCTCAGCAAGTGTGCCTAGCAACAATCTCTCGTGTGCTGGACCACTTCCGAGGCGTGGTCCTCTACTTGGTGTTGGCATGGCGTTCTCCTAGAGCTGCTCTGATTCGACGAGCTCTTCGTCGACTTCAGTTCCATAGTTTTGGTGTTGTGTTGGATCAAATCCAATTGGGCTGTCCTTCAATTGCAGACCCATGCTGTGAAGTTTTGCCTTCACTTCATCGATCGACTTTGAGCCGAAGTTACGGATATCGAGAAGATCGGCTTCCGAACGGCTAACAAGTTCACCGACGGTATGAATACCCTCGCGCTTGAGGCAGTTGTATGAGCGAACTGTGAGATCTAAATCTTCGATTGGAAGAGCCAGATCAGCAGCGAGCGCAGCATCTTGGACGGATGGTCCCATTTCGATACCTTCAGCGTTCACGTTCAATTCACGAGCAAGTCCGAAGAGCTCAACTAAAGTTTTACCAGCAGATGCCATAGCATCGCCCGGCTTCATAGATGGCTTAGTCTCAACATCGACGATCAAACGATCAAAGTCAGTACGTTGTTCCACCCGAGTTGCTTCTACATTGTAAGTAACGCGCAATACTGGTGAATAAATTGAGTCAACCGGAATTCGGCCGATTTCTCCGCCTGCAACTTTGTTCGCTACAGCCGTGACGTAACCACGTCCGCGCTCGACAGTAAGTTCAACTTCGAACTTCGCTTTTGAGTTGAGGGTTGC
>JAYVUF010000190.1:0-4537 GCA_043788135.1 Actinomycetes bacterium | reverse complement strand
CCCATAGATAATGCCAACTCCGAAACTCCTGACCACAAGTTACCAGACAGAAAGCTTGAATCCAAAACACCTTGAAGCATCCGAATGGCACCAGCATGCCGGAGACTGTGATGGGTGTAAGTACCATCAATCTGAGGATTGCCCGATAGCGAAGCAATCGGTATCCCTCGAAATTCTCGAAAGGTTTTATCCATGACAGGGGCGAGGGCATCGGAGGCTCGCTTACCCGATTGGTTTTTATAGTGCGAGAATGGAACTTCTGAAGAACTCTCTAAATCAGGGAAATGTTTCAAAACATCTAAAAACCATGTTACTAGGGTCATTCCATGAGGACCTTTTTGCGCGAGATGCAGTGGAAAAGTTCGTTTTGCTCGGCGCGTCTTGGTGCCGCGGATATGCATCGTCTCGAAGTTGCCAATGCGTTCGTAATCGCCAGGATGCATCACGAGTGCTTCTCCGATTCTCATGGCGAGGGCGGCTCCACCTAAGATCCAGCCTTCCGTCTTTTTGAAATGCCCCGATTGGTCTAGAGAAGACGAGTGTAGATTTAGCATCAAGTTTTTCAGAAAATCAGGAATTAAATTACTAGGAAGAAAGCGCAAAGGGCGTCCCGCATGAAGGCTTCCTGTTGAATGTAAAATCGAAAATATTTTGTTCGCACGAGACTTGGCTTCGCTTGCCGATAGTTTATTCACTGAGGTTAGAAGGGATTCGATCTTCTTGCGAGTTGGCCAACAATTGTGCCGTGCTATAAAAGCTGCGTATTGATTGTTCGTCCAATCCAACGAGTGCTTGGCAAATTGAGGCGATAATATTCTTGAGCGTCCAATTCTACCGACTCCACAGATACGGCCATCGACAAGTAGTTTCGACATTTCTGAGACCGAGAGGTGTGAGGTAAGGGGACGAGTTCCAGGAGTGTAGGGATTTTCCCAACGGCTCCCATTGTAGGACGTTAATGGCTGCCAAATATTATTCTCGTTATTTAGGAGATCGCCGATGTCGTAGTAGTTTGAAGGGAGGATGAGTTTTGAAGCCAGTCCAGCAGTCAGCATTCCCCCTAGTTTCCAGAGTGCATGGAAATTTGAAACTCTGACCCAAGCACGTGCCAGCAAATTGCAGGAGCTATTTTTCACAGAAACGCCCCTTGACCGCAATAAACTGGCAATAAATCCCCCTGTTTCCCGCATCGAGAGCACCCGTCCATCGAACAGGCCGTTACGACCAGAGGCCTTTAATTGCAGCAGGATCAACTTTGTAACATCCGAGAGTTCACCCATACTGACGGGAATCAATCCGAGCCCCAAATCCGCTTGAGGCATAACAGCCACAAAGTGAAGTGGACCGGAAGTGGAAACAAACGAATTTATTTTATAGTAGCACCGGTGACGGATGAGATTTCGCGAAGGCACACCAGCTCGAGATAGCATGAGCGCCATTCCACTACGCAGGCAATCGTGGGAGAGTTTGCAGTTACCACTTGCCATGCGGATAAATTCATCAATAGCGGTTTCAACCAATTCAAATTCCAACTGAGTAGGGACTGAGAACAAAGAGATACCTGGTAGGGAGTCAAATTCAGCACACTCTGTTCCGTCGATTTCAAGAGTATCAATTCTAGTAAATTGTCCATACTGCCGCTCCACCTCCTTTATATCCTGCAATAGCAAGGGAAGACCTGCCTGCTCGTGAAGGATCTCGAGATACTCTCGAGATGACTCGAATATCCACGACATTGGATAAAATGCCAGAGGGCCTATCGGGAGAATTGCATTTGCCCCATGCTCGAAGATGAGGGCAATGATTTCGGTGCCAACGCCGGCTTTGATCAAAGCAGAATACAAAGACTTACGGATACTGTTGCGAGGCATTCCGCCTAATGCGAATTTGCCAAGTTCAGAGCGAACGGAATCTGGCAGAGCGGAGAATGGAATGTCTTTTCCGTCGAAATGAAATCCGGATTGAATCATTCTGTTGCCTCCAAGTATTTGCTGGCTGGAACTATTCGCAGACGACGTCCTCCTCCAGAGTTTTTGTCTGCAATTATCAGAGCTGATTTGCCATTGTAATGAGTCAGACTAGCCTTGATGCATGGTTTATCCGTTGTTGGACGACGACCGTGGAAGGCAAGAGCTAATTCTAAAGCTGCCGAAGCGCTGTTGGTATTAGTGACAGAGGAGAGTGTTTTTCTCGCCGTTATAACAGCATCACCCAATGCAGGAGTATTTACTCCCATTGCTTTGGTTGGAATGGCCCAGTTACTAGGGGAGGATGAAAGATCAGCTAGTCCGAGAAGTGACATCTGAATTTTCTCCAGCCAAATAAGTACATCGGTACTTGAGAGGTAATTTGAGGCTGACCGAAATGGTCCGATAGGCCTTCCCAGAATGAGCGCGAGGATCCCGGGGGGAACCTGAACCATTGCATTCGCGACATAAATAAAGGCGCGGTGTAAGAACTTTACTCTCGTAGTAGATGTTTCTCCAACAGTAGCCATATGACGCACAAAACTGTCAAGAGGATGATCCTCGAAGCAATCTGAAACACGATCTGCCGTTGGATAGCGTCGGATAAATGCAGTAACTAGCGATAAAAGTGTAGACGGCATGTGCAGCAAAATCTCCTGTTGGGGAATCCGGCCCCACATGGATTGGTAAAATCCGCTTCCGGCGTTTATGGTAATTCCTAATTCGGTGATTTTTCCTGATACGGACACGTTCTGCCCCATTCCGAAAGTGAGTAAGTCTTGCGGCGGGACACCAGTCATTACCACGATTGCCATGAGGGCGGTGTTGCGCAGCTGAGAATCCGTGAGTTTATCCACTAGAAGGGAGTTGATATGCTTCAACGCACGAATAGCCGTTGGTACCTCGCGAAAGGATTGGGCTAGTTGGCTTTGCATGGCGGCGACTGCACCAAAGCAAGGCATTCGACTTTTAGCAATTGCGACCGTGATCTCATTGCAATCCATCTCAGCTACATAGTGTCGAGGGACGGGACCTCGAGTGCGAAATACGTTCTCAGTTGGCTCGTATAAATGAAACCTCTGCTTGCGCTCGGACTGAAGTTCTTGCTCTTCCATCTGCTCTATCTTCGAGTTCATAAGTCGGCTCGAACGCCGTGCATCTTCGCTCCAAAACATTGTTACACGCCGCACAAAGTCGTGCCACGTGGGCAACAGAACAAAGCGCAAATGCTCCTTAGTGGTTGCCGGAGGACCCCAGGGAGGAGGGAGCATCGGCTGTTTGGCAGAGTGAACACGAATACCAGCAGCGCTCACATTGGGAATGCCATAGGCTACAAATTGGATCAGCCTCCGTGCTACCAGGCTTAATGCGACCTGTTCCGATATTACTGTCTCCAATTGCAACCTAGCTTTAAGCTGACGGATAATAGCTCCCACGAGAATGCATCCGACTGGATTCTGCTCGAGCCACTTCAGCCATTTGCCGTCCCCCAGTCGGTTGAGAGTGCTTGTCACAGCATCTTGGTGGAGGTGCATGGGGCGTTTTGAACCTGGTGAACAGGCCTCGAGCCATACTCTGACTTCTTGCTCTACAAATACATCAACCGCACAGTTTTGCGCAGCAGTGAGTAGACGACATACTTTTAGATAGTTTTTCGGCTTGGTAGGTGGGTGCGGAAATCGCCAAGAGGACGGTGTAGTTGGAAAGTTTTTTTTCATTTTATCCACAATATTTTATCGATGAACAAAATTCGAATTTCTGGCGGTGGGAATACAGGAATCTGCCCGAGGTAATATCTATATTTGTCCCGGTCTATCTTGTGCTGCAGATATGCCATAGAAAGTTTCAAAAATGCTTGCGAAAGTGCTAGCGAAACATTGGATATATTAATAAAATACTTGAGTGCGAATAAAGGAACGTCACCTCTGTGTGAGGTAATATTAATCGTCCCGCAATTACGGGTTAAAAATTTATTTATGGCTTCAATTAATTTTGTTATATTGATATCTGAATTTTTAGTGTCGACAATAGTTATAGGTTTTTGCGCACTCATATCACGCTTCCGCCCAGTTGCTGTACGGCATCTCGACCTAGTGCTAATAGAGCGGACAAGGTTTTGCATGTAATCTTTGTTTTTTTCTGCAGCCGATTTTTTAATCTCCTCGATTGGAAGAGGGAGTGCCGACGGAGCCTCGGAAATATTTCCAACGCTTGAACCGAGTAGTTGTGCAAATGCTTGCAGAATATCCTCAGGCATCTCCCGTAACTCCTCACCGACTCGGCCTGCCATCAGTTCCGCTCCGTACCATGCGCCTCGCATTAGCATGCCTATTTGGTCATATTTTTTCTTTTTTTGTCTTTCGAGGCGTTTTTGTATGCATTCCTTCCTTTTTTCTTCCAGGGAAGTACGATATGAATTTAGGTGGGTTTTGGCCGCCGCAATGCTTTCGTAACCTGCGCAGGCCACTAGAGCCTGCGCGACTGGGCGGATATTTTGCTCTGTGTTTTTATTGGTTTTCATTTTATTATTTTTTGTGTTTTGTTTGTTTCGGTGACGATATCCTGGTAAA
>JAYVUF010000189.1:0-2190 GCA_043788135.1 Actinomycetes bacterium | reverse complement strand
AGCGGAAGTACAACTATCGCTTCAACTTCCGGCCATAAGACTGGGCCGCCAGCGGAAAAGGCATAAGCAGTGGAGCCCGTGGGTGTCGCGCAAATGACCCCATCGCAACCCCATCGCGATAAAGGTCGATTATCTATTTGAACGAAGAGTTCGACCATCTGTGAGTGGTTGCGTTCGATCGTAAATTCATTAAGCGCCCACCCATCAGCGATAACCTTGTTTTCCCGCTCCACAACTAGGCTGAGCAAGAGCCGTCGTTCTCCTCGATATTTTTTCTCCGCAATGGAGATAGCGAGAAGGTGAGCGGTAGGGCGAGCAATTTCGGCGAGGAAACCAACGTTACCGAGGTTGATTCCAATTATCGGAATCGAAGTTCCAAGAACGAGTTCAGCCGCTCGTAAAATTGTGCCATCCCCACCAAGTACCACTGCAATTTCATAATCCAGTTCGCTACCCAGCGCTTTTGTACCGGGCAAACCACCAGCAAAATTAGTAGCACATTCAATTCCTTGAGCATTGAGTTCGACTATTAAATCTTTTGCAAATGTAACGGCTTCTGGCTTACTCGGATGTATCACCAATAATGCGCTACGCATTTAGAACCCTCTACATTTCACGGTGCGCTTATTGAGGACCATCAGCGATGGCCCCTTCCAAATCGAATGCACTTAACTCATTGTTACCTCGCCGCAACCAGAGAAAATACTCGACATTTCCTGCAGGCCCGGGCAGGGTGCTGGCTACCACCCCTAAACAACCTAAGCCCATATCGTATGCACAATCTGCAACTTCTTGTACGGCGGATCTTCGCAAGAGAGGATCTCGCACAACTCCTCCAGCTCCTAAACGTTCTCGGCCAACCTCAAATTGTGGTTTCACCATCACCAAAAAATCTGCACTGGGAGTTGAAACGCTAACCAGCGCAGGAAGAACTAAGGTGAGTGAGATGAACGAGAGATCAGCGACCACGATTTGCGCTGGTTCACCCACTTGATCCAATGTTAAATGCCGGACGTTGGTTCGATCAAGAATGATCACTCTGGGATCTTGTCTTAGATCCCAGGCCATCTGTCCATAGCCAACATCTACTGCCACAACATCCTTAGCGCCGCGTTTGAGAAGCACATCGGTAAAGCCTCCCGTGGATGCACCCGCATCTAGAGCTCGCTTACCTGAAATCTGCACATCAGAAAAGTGATCCAACGCCCCAGCTAATTTATGTCCGCCGCGCGAAACAAAATCTTTTCGCTCGCCTTGAATTACGATTGAAGTTTCGGCATCTACTTGCGATGCCGGCTTGCCAGCAGGAATCCCACTTACCAAAACAGTACGCGATTCGATGAGGTCAGCTGCATGATCACGAGAGCGCGCGAGGCCGCGACGAACCAATTCAGCATCGAGACGAGTTTTCATAATCTACTTATTTGCCATCTATAGAACGCAGGGCCTCTTCTAACTTGGTATGAATCTTCGCAAAAGCTTCACCGTGTTCCTCCAAATCCAGGAGCTGAATCAGCGCGATCTCTTCCCTCAATTGATCTAGGCCTATCTCGACCTTTGATGTAGCACTCTCTGCAACCATGGCATAACCGTATCTATAACCTGCGCAATTGGCTTGCTTCAACCTGCCAACGACTAGCTACTCCACTAGGTGCCTTCCAAAACCGCCTCCTGATTGCACCTTCTACCGATACCCAATCATCGATCTTCAGTGCCCGAGCGCTCCTTCGTGGCTTGGATAACCAAGCCGCAATATCGAGAGAATCTACCTCGCGCTTTTTTCCTCGAGATGCCTTGCGATCTACAACCATTCGAAATTCAACTACAAAATCACCACTAGGTAACTGCTTTCCCACCGGCAAACTACTCACACGACCTTCGAGAAATACTTCATTAACGTTTCCTCTTTCCTGCACATTTCCCCTTTGATCCTTACTTCTCATCCGTATCTCCTGGCGCTTGAAAGTTCAGGTAGAATAGAACGAAAATTCACCATGTAGCGGACAGCCAGTAATTATCGGTGTAACAGTTGCATCTGTGCATAAAAAAAGAGCGCCTACAATTTGAAGTGAATCAAATCATTGGCGCTCTTTATAAATGATGTCCGGCGGCGATCTACTCTCCCACAAGGTCCCCCTTGCAGTACCATCGACGCTGAGAGGCTTAGCTTCCGGGTTCGGAATGGGACCG
>JAYVUF010000188.1:0-3842 GCA_043788135.1 Actinomycetes bacterium | reverse complement strand
AAGATTGATTCCCCATACAACACCTACCTCCACATTGGTTTACCTCCAACTCCTATTTCAAATCCTTCGCTTCAAGCAATTTACGGATCTTTAAATCCTGTCAAGGGGAATTGGCTTTACTTCATTACGGTAACTCCTCATGACACGCGTTTTACCAATGATTTCAAGGTATTTGAGGGTTGGGTATCGCTGTACAACCATAATGTAAGTGCGGGAGCTTTTAAGTGATTAAGGCAGCTGTACTTGGTTCTCCTATTAGACATAGTCTTTCACCAGCTCTTCATAGGCGGGCTTATGAAATTCTAGGAATTCCTGCTAGCTATGAAGCAATTGAATTAGTACCGACAGATGCTCTTGATTTTCTTAAGCGCGCCCTAACGGAGGAGTGGACTGGATTTTCCTTAACTATGCCTCTCAAAGAAGTTATTTTCGAACTTACGAATGAAATAGATTTTCTCATAGACCCGATAGCAATGAGGATGAGATCTGCGAACACTCTTATTAATGAGGGATCGCGCTTTAGAGCTATTTCAACAGACCGCAGCGGATTTGCCCGACTACTGGCACCGCTAAAGAAGGAGAGAGTGGCAATTATTGGGGGGGGCGGAACTGCTCGCGCGGCTCTAGCGGCTCTCGATGGAGAAGCAAAGGAAATCGATTTTTTACTTCGCTCACCAGTGCGAGCAGAAGTGCTATCAAATATTGCCTTACTTTCAACCGTCAATTTTTTTACAATGGATCGCTCGCTGCAAGGTTACGATCTCGTTATTTCCACAGTTCCAAGCGGAGCGAGTGATTCCGTTGCGGCGAACCTAGATCTAAAAATTCCATGGGTATTTGAAGTGCTCTATGAACCTTACCCAACTCCTTTCTTGGCCAGAGCTCAAATGTTGGGAGCTCAGTCCTTAGATGGAATTGATTTATTGGTGGAGCAGGCCCTGGATCAAATCGCCTGTTTTGCGGATCAAGATTTTGATTTCGATGAGATGCGACGAGAGCTGCAAAGTACGGGGCGCCACAATCTAAAGTGAGAGTGTGGATAATTTTTAACCCACTGGTTTAAATCGAATACCTTTGAACAATGCTCTTCTGTTTCTCGATACTTCCATTGGTAATGTGGATTTCTACGATTGATATCTGTGAACACCGCATCCCCAATAGATCGCTCATAATTCTAAGTTTTGGCTGCGAAATCCACATAGAACTCGGGAGAGGCCAGTTTTTTCTATATTCACATCTCTTTGCAGTAATCGTTCTATTGGTCGGTTCTTTTTTAAGTCTATCTCTAGGTGGTGCTATTGGTATGGGCGATGTCAAACTCTTTGCGCTCTTGGCCCTCCTGATCGGTCATTTGCAGCCCACACTGGAAGCTCTTCTGTACTCCTGCGTATTTGCGCTGATTTGGACCTTTTTTACTGGAAGCCGGAGAATTCCTTTCGCCCCACCTCTTTTTGCAGGATATCTATTAACAATTCTGGTGTGAAGAAGATTTGAGAGCATTTAAGAGCATGGCCAGAAGAGTTTCTGACAGAATACGCACATGTTGAGATGGCTTACTGCAGGGGAATCTCATGGCCCTGCCCTGTCTGCAATCCTTGAAGGATTACCAGCCCACGTAGAGATCACCAAAAAAATGATTGATGGGGATCTCTCTCGTCGCAGATTGGGCTACGGCCGCGGCGCCCGACAGAATTTTGAAGCAGATCAGGTGACAATTCTTGGTGGAATCAGGCATGGTAAAAGCCAAGGTGGACCCATTGCGATCCAAGTAGGAAATTCAGAGTGGCCTAAGTGGGAGAAGGTCATGTCGGCAGATATCGTGTCAGAAGAAGAACTATCACTACTCGCAAGAAACGCCCCGCTTACGCGCCCTCGGCCCGGCCACGCAGACCTTGTTGGTATGCAAAAGTATTCCTTCTCGGACGCCCGCCCAATTTTGGAACGTGCGAGTGCCCGCGAAACGGCGGCACGCGTTGCGCTTGGTGCGGTAGCTCGTGCATTCTTGGAACAGAGTGTAGGAATCCGAATTTTAAGTCATGTGCTCTCGATTGGAGGAGCCGGAAGCGTCGAAGATTTCCCACTCCCAGCCTTCTCTGATCGCACAGCAATTGATTCAGATCCCGTTCGCTCTTTTGATCCCTTGGCGAGTGCAGCTATGGTCATTGAAATCGATGCTGCGCACGCTGCGGGCGATACCTTAGGTGGAGTAATAGAAGTTTTGGCATATGACCTCCCTCCAGGTCTGGGTTCCCATACACATTGGGATCGACGTTTAGATTCAAGGCTCGCAGGTGCTCTGATGGGGATTCAAGCGATAAAAGGGGTGGAGTTGGGAGATGGTTTTACAACGGCTAGACGATGGGGATCGAAAGCTCATGATGAAATTGAGAGAGATGAGCAAGGCAAAATCGTAAGACGCACCGATCGTGCGGGCGGCACCGAGGGTGGGATGTCCAATGGCGAAATATTGCGCGTCCGAGCAGCAATGAAACCTATATCTACAGTTCCCCGCGCTTTAGACACCATCGATGTAGCAACTGGCGAGGCAGCCAAGGCTATAAATCAACGCTCTGATGTCTGCGCTGTTCCTGCCGCAGGGATCGTGGCTGAAGCCATGGTCGCACTAGTTTTGGCTGATGCGGTGTTAGAAAAATTCGGAGGAGATAGCGTCGCTGAGACTCGCCGCAATTACAACAATTACTTACAAGCGCTAGAAATCAAGTAAGTGTTGCGAGCAATTCTTATCGGCGCACCCGGCGCAGGGAAGAGCACTGTTGGAAAAGCCCTTTCGCGCGAACTATCGACTAGTTTTGAAGACACGGATGCAAAGATCGTGGAAGAGCAAGGGCAGAGCATCTCTGAGATTTTTGCGGAGAAAGGCGAGCAAGTTTTTCGGGCCATTGAACGGGAAGTGGTGCTTAGCGCCCTTCACTCCAATAAAGGGGTTGTCTCCTTGGGAGGTGGAGCAGTGCTGGATTTAAAGGTTCAAAGCGAGATTACTGCTAGTTCGGCGGCAGTCATTTTTCTCCGTGTCGGTTTAAGCAATGTGGTTGCCCGTATAAGCAATAGAACCGATCGGCCGCTTATAACGCAGGAACCGGAACGTGAATGGCTTAGAATACTGAATGAGCGAGAAGCGATTTATAAGAAGTTGGCCACCATAGAAGTAAGTACTGATAACAAGAAAGCCCATGAAGTCGCCAAAGAATTAGTTGGATTAATGGGGCTTACTCATGGCTAAAATTCCCGTCTCTTCGGAGATAGATTATGAAGTTATCGTGGGTAATGATTGGAGAGAGCATCTCTCAGAAATCTTCTCGCAGCATACGAAGGTATTGATCATCGCACCCGAGTTCGTCGCGCGACTCGGTGCGCTGGAATCTTTAAGCGAGAAAGAGCTTCGATTTCTCTTTATCGCCCCGGATGGAGAACTTCAGAAAGATATCACTGTCGTTGAAATGATTTGGCAATTTTTAGGAGCTAACGAATTTGGTCGAAACGATGCAATTGTGGCTATTGGTGGTGGTGCAACTACAGATTTAGGTGGATTTGCAGCCGCTACCTGGCTTCGAGGTATCAGCTGGTATGCGATTCCGACCACGCTAGCAGGAATGGTAGATGCTTCGGTTGGTGGCAAAACAGGAATTAATACTTTGGCAGGCAAGAACTTGGTGGGCTCTTTTTATTCACCACGAAATGTGTGTGTAGATATCACGTGGCTGACGACTCTCTCTGATCGTGATTTTTCTGCTGGTCTAGCTGAAGTAATCAAAACTGGTTTTATAAATAATTTGGAAATATTAGATTTATTAGAGGGATGTTCAGGAATTCACGAGGCTCGG
>JAYVUF010000187.1:0-7165 GCA_043788135.1 Actinomycetes bacterium | reverse complement strand
TGTTCTAGTTTCATGAGGAAATTAATGACATCCCCGCCGACTCCACACCCAAAGCAGTGAAAATATCCTTTAGATGGCGTTACATGAAAGGAAGGGCTCTTCTCATCGTGAAAAGGGCAAAGCCCTTTTTTCTGTCCTCCACCTGCACCTTTTAACTGTACGAAATCTCCAATTACATCATCGATAGGGCTGTGGTCGCGAACATACGCGACATCTTCTTCCTTAATCCGCCCGGCCATAGCCTCTATCTTAGGCTTTCTGACATGGCTAATTTGTGGTGCAAGGCGTAAGCACCTGGATCGGTCAGGGATGCGACTTGGTCAATTACCACTCGCAAGCGTTCTGATTGATTGGTAGCCACCCGCCAATCGTCTAAGAAAAAAGAATCTAAGGATGCGGGGGCTTTCGCTAGAACCATCTCTACTAGCTCTTTTATAACGATTTGTTGATCTGCGTAGCGCTCTTGAGAGGCAGCAGCATTAATCACATAATAAGTGGCAATCGATTTGAGAATGGCTACTTCAATCCGCTGAGCGCGAGGAACAACTAAGTTGGCTCCATAGCGAGTGAGCGGGCCATCCTCATATTGCTCGCGCGTTGCAATTTCTGCAGCTAGCGCAAAGCGTCCCACGAGTTGGGATGCGAGATCTTTAAGACGAGCTAAATGGCGATGTGAACCATCATAATTCTTTGGCCAGCAGGAGAGCGATTGCAAAGCAACTAGGGCTACTTCTGCTTCGCTCTCTGTCATATCACTCATGTATGAATTTTTTGCAACCTCATATAATGCCGGAACATCATCGGTAAGGTGCTCAAGTTTTACATGGCCAGTGACAAGCGCATCTTCCAGATCATGCACGCTATAAGCAACATCATCAGACCAATCCATGATCTGAGCTTCCATAGATTGTCTGCGTGCAGGAGCACCAATGCGTACCCAATTAAATATCTCTTGATCGTCGTCATAAACTCCGAATTTGCGTTCGTTAACCTGACGCGGCCACGGGTATTTAGTAGCGGCATCTAGGCTGGCGCGGGTGAGATTTAGTCCCACCGATTTTCCACTCAGGTCAACTGTTTTGGCCTCAAGTCGAATTAAGAGGCGAAATGATTGAGCATTTCCTTCAAAGCCTCCGCATTCGGAAGACACTGCGTTGAGCGCATCTTCGCCATTGTGACCGAAGGGTGGGTGACCGATATCGTGAGCTAAACATGCTCCTTCCATCAAATCTGGATCAGCACCTAACGCCTCTCCTAGCTCTCGCCCTACTTGAGCACACTCTAAGGAGTGAGAAAGACGCGTCCGCGGAAAATCTGCCAGCCAAGGAACTGCAACCTGAGTCTTAGCGGCGAGCCGACGCAGAGCAAAGGAGTGAATGATGCGAGCGCGATCTCGGGCAAATTCAGTTCTGCCGAGACGTTTGGCCGGCTCATTTAAAAATCGAGCTCGATCACTCTCTGAATAACCCAGTGTCTCTTGCGCATCTTGTAAGACCATAAGGGACTAAGTCTATTTCTTTATTTGATCGCTAAGGTGGATTCCAAATCGGCCCACTGTTTCGTAAGCTAAATAGGCGTTCATCTCTCGGACGATGTAGCGCAATCCCGTTGATTTAAGGGATCCGGGACCGCTTTGAGATTGCGCACAGGTGGCCTTGATACCCAAATTACGCGCCTCGGCCATCGCTCGAAAACAATGATAAGGATCGGTCGCAAGAATAGCGCTGGTGAGGTGGCGCACCTTCATATAACCGACGTAAGCAATTGTGCTGGTCAAAGTATCTTTGCCGATCAGTAGGGCGACTATACGAGAGCGAGGAACGCGCTCCTTAATCAAAGTGTTACGGCTTGCAGCTGCTTCCGTAGAAAGATCGCCCTTCTGGCCTCCTCCCACTGTGATGATCAATGGGGCAAGCCCTGCTTCATATGCCAAGCGGGCTTCTGTAATTCGCTCATTTAAAATGGGAGTCGGCTTACCGTTATCTTGAGCTGCGCCGAGAACAACAATCACTGAACTCGGTTTCACAACCGGGTGGTGGGCTGTCCACCAAATCTGGCTAGCAACATAGAGCGGAACAATAATTATAAGCAAAATTACTGCTGTGAAAATTCGACGTAAGATTTTGAAGAGAAACATAATCAGCCGCCAGAAACTGCATCGTCAACAGAAATCGATGCAAATTCATCTGGATCATTAAGCCAACCATCGGGCAGGTGCACAGCGCGCGAATGGCTGCGGCGGCCACGAGGTGCTTCCGCGATTTCGACTGGGTAGGGCTGATCTACGAGCTGAGATAGAAGATGCTCCAACTCTCCCAGGGAGGAGACCATTCCAAATCCAGCTCGAAGTTCCCTGGGAACTGAAAAACCTTTTAGATACCAGGCCATATGCTTTCGTAGATCACGCATAGCACGACCTTCGCTCTGGAAAAAATTCACAAGCAGTTGACCGTGGCGATACATCACCCCACGAACCTCAAAGAGAGTTGGCTTATCAGGAGTAACTTCTCCATTGAAGGCAGCAACTAAATCTGCGAAGAGCCAAGGACGACCGAGACAGCCACGTCCAACTACAACGCCGGCGCATCCTGTTTCCTGCACCATACGCACTCCATCAGCACCCGACCAGATATCTCCGTTGCCCAGAACAGGAACGCCACTAGGAGCCAGATGATCAACTAGAGCTGCGATTCGCGACCAGTCGGCGTGACCTTCATACATTTGCTCCGCGGTGCGCGCATGCAGCGCGACCCATGCGACACCTAGATCTGCAGCAGATTTTGCGGCGTCCAAATAAGTATGGTGATTACTATCGATTCCAACTCGCATTTTCACAGTAACTGGAATTCCATAACGCGAGGCTGCTGCAACCGATGATTTTACAATCTCGGTAAAGAGTCTGCGCTTGTAGGGAAGCGCGGCTCCCCCTCCGCGCCTAGTTACCTTAGGAACTGGACAGCCAAAATTAAGATCAACATGGTCTGCTAAATTTTCTGCACCTAATAGATCAATCGCTTGAGCTACGACAGTGGGATCTACCGCATACAACTGAACCGAGCGAGGGGTCTCCCCGACTCCAGGAGTAATTAGCCGCAGCGTCTCTGGATGACGTTCAATCAGAGCGCGCGCCGTCACCATTTCGGAGACAAAGAGACCTGCTCCTTGCTCTCGACATAAGGTTCTAAATGCTGAATTGGTGATTCCGGCCATTGGTGCAAGAACTACCGGTGATTCCAAGACCACTTCATTGTTAAGAAATTGCCCGTTGGAAATGGGTAAACGAAGCGGAGCAGCCTTGGTTATCACGATATTAGGAACCGATGAGCCGTGGAGCGAGCCAGTTTTGCACTTGATCAATACTTATACGCTCTTGCGCCATTGAATCACGTTCGCGAATTGTCACCGCATTGTCCTCGAGGGTTTCGAAATCAATCGTGATGCAATAGGGAGTTCCGATTTCATCTTGGCGGCGATAGCGACGGCCAATTGCACCTGCGTCATCGAAATCAACTGACCAATTCTTTCGCAGCTCAGCAGCCAGATCGCGAGCCTTCGGAGAAAGATCTGCATTGCGAGATAACGGCAGAACGGCAACCTTGATCGGAGCCAAACGGTAATCGATCTTCATTACCGCACGTTTTTCCATCTCACCTTTGGCATTAGGGGCTTCATCTTCAGTGTACGCATCCATCATAAATGTCAGCGTGCAACGATCTACACCCGCCGCAGGTTCAATTACAAAAGGAGTCCAACGTTCGTTCTTCTCCTGATCAAACCAGGATAAATCTTTACCTGATGCAGCGCTATGTGCTTTGAGATCGAAGTCGGTGCGGGAAGCAATTCCTTCGAGCTCTCCCCATTCGGTGCCGTTGAATTCAAATTTATATTCGATATCAACGGTTCGCTTCGAGTAATGAGATAGTTTCTCTTTCGGGTGCTCAAACAAACGCAGGCGATCTGGATTGATCCCAAGGTTCGTGTACCACGCTAGTCGAGTATCAATCCAATACTGATGCCACACTTCATCAGTTCCAGGAACCACGAAAAACTCCATCTCCATCTGTTCAAATTCGCGGGTGCGGAAGATGAAGTTTCCTGGAGTGATCTCATTGCGGAAAGATTTTCCAATCTGCCCAATTCCAAATGGTGGTTTCTTACGTGAAGTTGTGGCAACATTTTCAAAATTGATAAAGATTCCCTGTGCGGTTTCAGGGCGAAGATAGGCGAGCCCCGAGCCGTCTTCAACGGCACCTAAGAATGTCTTGAGTAGCCCCGAGAACTGCCGGGGCTCCGAGAACTGCCCCTTGTTACCGCAGTTGGGGCAGCCAATCTCTTCAAAGGATGTTGGCTGGCGCTTATGTTTCGCTGCAAAAGCCTCTTCTAGGTGGTCAGCGCGATAGCGCTTATGGCATGAAGTGCATTCAGTTAAAGGATCAGAGAATGTCTCCACGTGACCCGATGCTTTCCATACTTCTGGCGCCAAAATCACCGAAGAATCTAACCCCACAACGTCCTCGCGGCCTTGGACCATAGATTTCCACCATTGGCGCTTAACATTGTTTTTAAGTTCAACTCCCAGGGGGCCGTAATCCCAAGCAGCGCGAAGTCCACCATAAATTTCAGAGGAGGGATACACAAATCCGCGCCGCTTGGCGAGGCTAACCATTGTTTCTAGACGATCTGCGGCCATTAGTTCTCCTTTAATCCTTTAACCCGGTATTCGGGTATTTTGGTATTCCGGCTGGCTGTCGGTTACCTTGCTGGTCGTAAGAGTCGCAAGAGGGCAGAGTTTACCGTCCTAAAGGTCTAATCGTTGAAAAGGTTTAATCGTTGAAAAGGTTTAAGCCCCTCCTGCGACCACCGCCCACATAATCAAAACTCCTGCAATTGTCGCAACCAGAGTCCAACGAGATGGGTGGCGAGAATGGGCTTCGGGCAAGATGTGAGAAGTGGCGATATAGATAACGAAGCCCGCAAAGAGCGCTAAATAAAGGGCGATCCAGTTACTTCCAAAGGCAACGTAGGAGCCAGTGGCTGCACCGCCGATTCGACCGACGGCATCAACAATCAAGAGCCCACGAGCCTTTTTAGTCCACATCTTCTCTTTGATCAGGAAAGTAACAGTGTTGAGCCCATCGCTAAAGGCATGAACCATAATTGCCGCGAATACGGCCAACCCCAAAGAACTTGAAACTCTGAATGCGGCGCCTACTCCGAGCCCATCGGCGAAGACATGGCCTGCCATTGCAAGTGCGGCCAGCCTGCCAGCATGATGGTGGTGATCATCATCGTGATGCGAGTCAAAAGGTTCATGGGTGGCAAACCAACGCTCGGAAAAGTGGAGTATTAGAAATCCCAAAACAATCGCTAAACCAACTGCGCGAACTCCCCAAAATTTAGAAAGATTATCTTCAAATATCGAAGGAATTAGATCAAAGAAGACCAACCCCAACATCAGCCCCGCAGCTAGCCCCAATATAATGTGAGTGCGATCGCGCACTCTCACCGCCAGAAAACCACCTAGCGCAGTCGCCACCGAAGTGATGGCGGCGAGGAGTAGCGCTTTGTGCATTCGCGCAGTCTACTTCAGATGCCAGCAGACCTAACCAAAGGTGAAGGTGAAGGCCTGAATTCCCTTATTTAAAAAGGTGAATTGCAGAGTTCCATCCGAGAGATTAGCTCCACTATCGAAGATGTTGTAGAGGCGATCGGAGTTAACTTTGACGATTCCATTGACGACATCACTTCCAGCAAGAGCGCCGGACAAAGGTTTGCCGTCGTAAGTGACCGCAACTTCGCTAGCTCCTGAAGAAGCTGGCTTCAAAATCATGTAAACCTTGGAGGCGCCAAAATGCTCCGTTAAGACAGCCCCCTTGCTCGCCTGGGCATATTCGGGTGCGATAGTCCACGTTCCAGCAAAAGAGAACTGATCTAGTGGAACCGATTTTTGAAGCGGAATCGTAAAGGTTCCGTTGGGATAGTTAGGTTCTGGATATCCAAACTGCCCGCGACTACTTCCAAAATATGTCTCAGGGGTGACTTGGGCTTGTGGAGTCGTATCTGGGAGATCTGATGGAGCAACTGTTACTTTGTGACCAGCTCCAGCGAGAAGAGTGCGAATCGCTTGTTCGGTTTCGGCATAGTGTCCTTCACCAAATTCTGTTCTGCGAATCTTCCCATTGCCATCGATTAAGTACTCGGCTGGCCAATATTGATTGTTATAGGCGTTCCAGGTGGAGTAATTATTATCGAGAGCAACGGGATAGGGGACGGTAAGGCGTTTGATCGCAGAGTTCACATTGTTGGAATCCTTCTCAAAGGCGAATTCCGGAGTATGCACGCCAATGACTTCAAAGCCCGACGAATGATATTTGTTATACCAAGCCTCGACGTGAGGCAAGGTACGCAGGCAATTAATACAGCTATAAGTCCAAAAGTCGACGAGAACGACCTTACCCTTAAGGGAGGCCAGAGTTTCTGGACCAGAAGTATTGAGCCATTTTGTTATGCCGGTTAGTTCCGGAGCGGTCGTATTTTCGTTGAAGAGAGCTGCAGCATCTGTGTTGGCGCTACTTGGGACGTTTTTTGTTCCTTTAAGTTTTGCCAAAGCTTTAGTGACACTTGTCGTGCGTTCGATACTGGTCAAAGCATTCGTGTAAGAAGGTGCCGCGCTCAGTAAATTCGCTTCCAAAGTCTTGTCATAATTTGTATAAATTGCAACGGCGGTAAGGATCATAACCATGCCCGAAACGATCTGAATCCGGCCGGTGTGTTTAGACATAAAACGAGATTTAGCAAGAAGCTTCTGTCCACCAACTGCGAAACCAAAGAGTGGAATCGACACGCCTAGGACATAAAAAAGAGTGACGATAACCGTTTGCAGTGAAACTTTATTACTGCCAGCTAGAACTGCCACCGACGCCAAGATCGGACCACTACATGGCGACCACACAATCCCAAGAACTACTCCTGTTATAAATCCACCGCGAAAGTCACTGCGTTGATTTTTTCCCAATCCTCCGAATCGACCGCTAAGGCGAGAGATGGACGCTTCCATCCGCCGCGAGAGTGCGGGGATTACCATCAGAATTCCAATGACGAGGAGCACTATCACTGCCAGCTTACGCAAGACGTTTGGATTTAATCCAAAAGAACTTTCTAACGC
>JAYVUF010000186.1:0-2235 GCA_043788135.1 Actinomycetes bacterium | reverse complement strand
AGCAACAATGCTCGCTTCCATAGCTGCCTGGCTCCTCAAAACGCGATCGGTAGACCTATAATTTGAGTCTTTATCACCATCGAATCTCACTTGTTTTGCTCTAGATTTCCTTGGAGACTCATCATCAGGATCGAAAAGTGGGACAGTCAGACTCAAGCTCTTAACCTCTTGACCCTGAGGTGCCTCCGGCTGCAAGAAGTTCACGACTGCATCCTTTACCACAGAATAAGGAAGAGATCTCTCGTGCATTTCTTGACGCCTCCCGTAATAATGCAAGAATTCTCGATCGCTGATTTGCAGCTTCACCAGACTAGACCGCTCACTAACAGAATGATTGAAAGGCCAATACACCAGGTTGCTATCAACAGAGCCATCAGGTTGACCCACATAGATCCCGACGTCATTCTTCAGATCAAACTTCCAGTTGCGGTCCACCGGAGGTAAGCCAACTGAAACAATATCTCCAAAGCAAAAGTTAAAAGTATTCGCCAGATTTGTAGACTCGCGGTGAATTCTTTCGAACGGGGACTTTGAAGGATGATGGACATTTGGGGTGCGGTTACGGCAAGCGACATAGTGGTAGAGAGCTAAATCCCAGCAGTCTGCGCGAAGCCAGGGCTGACTATGAAGCATCGTGCTAGCACCTCGAGTCACCGTTTGTACATCTCTCTCGACGCTGTTTTGCCAGTGACAATAAGGCGCGGAGTATTCAGGGGTTATTTGGTTATCGTCAAGAAAACCTTGCACCTCCGCTGACATCAACTCCTTCCCCTGGTCTGTTCGAAGCACCCTGGGTGTGCAATTTCTGGCCTTGTACCATTTCACCACGTGACCGAGAACAGTGACAAATCCAGCCTTGGTCTTAGACAGATACACATGCAGGTAGCCAGTTGCAACATCCTCGATAATAAAGAACCAATCATAACCTTCTCGTGATGCAGGACAAATCTTCCCGACGGAGTCAGCAGAAAGAATGTCCCCAGGCTTGGTTTCCCTAGCGCGTCCTCTAGAAGGCTGGGAGATCGGCTTCCGTTTACGCTTGCCCAGAATACAGTGGACACAGCTGTATTTGTCAAACACCCTCCGAATCTGGTCTGCGCTTACGCCTGTGCTCCTCCAAGTAGGGCGCTCACCAGATATTGCCTTAGCCATCACTAGTGGAGAAGGATGGCCCATCCTCTCGTGCAAACAGATGACCCTCTCGAACACACCGCCAGATAAGATAGACGACCTCAAAGCAACGAATTGGGGGTTATCTTCATTTTCTCCCTGGGGGCCCAATTTGCTCAGGTCCTTCAGCCATACCGTCCATTTTTGTCCATCTCTATGAATTTTAACCTTCACGCCAGTCTCAGGATTGACAATCACACCGCCGCTCCTGTCCTGAAAAATTTTACAGCCTGAGTCCACAAGGTCCCCAGCACTGACGAGGTCGCCAACGATCGATTCATCAGGAACCACGACCGCGCGAACAGGTCCGATAAAAACTTCCTCCTCACTCATGACACCTTGACCATTACCAAATATGATCTGAGTTCTAGAGTCCGCCTTTCTTGCCTGGTATCCGAGGTTCTCCACAGTAGAACGTCGGAGTATGGTTCCTTCCGCTCCAGTATCCCAGGTCCCGATAACTGGAGCGGCCGCAGGAAGTCAGGCCTTGCCCTGGTCAGGCAATCCAGAAGGGCGCTGGATGGCTTGCAAGGCTTCGGCGATGACTTTGGCATTCTTCGCATCGATTTTTACCACAGTTCTCCCAGAATTACCCCAAGGGCGATTCTTCTTCTGGGTAGGGCCGTAGTGACTGGGCTTTGAATCAGTATATTTTTCAAACTTTCTTTTATGCCCACCTCCCTGAGGCTTAGAATTTCTCTTCAGATCAGTATCAATACGATTAGGGCAGTTGTTGATATGATCCTTGCGCTCCTCCTTGTTACCAAAGAGCTTGCCACAAGTCTCACACTTATGTGCATTGCAGGCGTTGCAGAAATGAGCCATACTTCCACACATGAAACAATGGTTCCCGCGCTTCCCAGGGCGAGCGATATCGGTTGAAGTAGAAAGAGCACTGATTTTGACTGACTGAGCTCCCTTAGGAATCGTATCCCAATCTTTGTTCTTACGAATGAGCTTCGATATTCTACCCATCATCATCTCCCAGGTTTTGGTATCCTCCTTCCCCTCGTAATAGTCTGCGATGACCATTACCCTCATGTTGGTATTGGTAATAGCCTTCGC
>JAYVUF010000185.1:0-2604 GCA_043788135.1 Actinomycetes bacterium | reverse complement strand
CTAGATGCACTTTCAGGAGGCCGCGCCGAAATAACTGCGGGCCGCGGGTCATTTACTGAATCCTTCCCTCTTTTTGGATACAACCTTGCTGATTACAACATTCTCTTTGAAGAGAAAATCGAACTACTAGTTAAACTCCTTCATGAGGAGCCTGTTACTTGGTCAGGCACAACTCGCGCTCCGCTAGTCAATCAAGATGTGTATCCGAAAACTGAAAATGGACAAATACGCATGCGCATCGGGGTTGGCGGAACTCCAGAATCTGCCATTCGTGCCGCACGTTTGGGCGTGCCTATGGCACTTGCAATAATCGGCGGAGATCCGGCACGCTTCGCGCCCTTTGCTCAGTTGTATCGAGATTCACTGCAGGAATTCAGAGAAGATGACTTGCCAATTTCGATTCACTCTCCTGGCCATATCGCGCCAACTGATGATGAGGCGCGCGAAGACTTATGGCCAAGTTATCAAGTTATGTTTGGCCGAATCGGACGAGAGCGTGGTTGGGGCAAACCTTCTCTGGATCAATTTATGGCTGAAGCTACTCGGGGTTCAATGTATGCCGGTTCGCCAGAAAGTATTGCCGAAAGAATTTCCTACGCGATGAAGACAATTGGTGCTTCGCGATTCGACCTCAAATATGCAAATGGCACGATGCCGCATAGCAAGCTAATGCGTTCAATTGAGCTATATGCGACTGAAGTTGTACCTCGCGTCAGAAGGTTGCTGGCTGAATAGCCTAAATCAGCCGAATTTGCCTCATTTTCGCCTTCGTTAGACTGTCGTAATGTTGGAACGATGGACTGGTGTTGTCATACGGCAAAGGTTCACGGTCATCTGCACCTGGCTCGCCCTCATAATCCTAGGATTCATAGCCGCACCAAAATTAAATGACCATCTGACGACATCTCTGAATGTGCCAGGGAGTGAATCGGAAAAGGCGGAAAAGGTTCTTACCGAAAGATTTCAGGAAAATATTGAAGGCACATTCACTGTGTTCTATAAGTTTAAGCAGTCAACTCCAGAACAGATAGACGGCTACAAAGCGATAATCGATACGGCGTCACGCGCGATTCCACAATCACAAGTCGCTCTGCAACGCGCAGTCGGGGGTGTGCTTTTCGCAAGCATCGCCACCCCGTTTTCATTAACGCAAGCGGCAAAATACACCGATAAATTTCGGGAAGCTCTGGCTGAAACAGGCTTAAAGGGGGCGCAAGTCACGGGCCCACCAGCGATTTATAGCGATGTCACCCCCGTACTCGCAGATGATCTCTATCGTGGGCAAATTATGGCTATTTTTTTAGCGATGATTCTCTTGCTATTACTACTGGGTTTTTGTCGTGCAGTTTTAGTTCCATTTATATTTGCAGCTGCCACGGTTTCCCTTACCATTGAAGTGGTTTTTCTACTCTCACATAAACTGCTCATGGTTTTGTACATTCCAAATATCGTGGAGCTTATTGGTCTGGGCCTGGCAATTGACTACTCACTTCTAATTGTGCATCGCTTTCGACGCGAAATAATGGAAGACCCGACTATCTCCACCGACGACGCCATTATTAAGACGCTGCAAACGGCGGGCCGGACAGTGGTTTTGTCGGGAGTAATCGTTTCAGTCGGACTTGCGACTTTACTTCTGGTTCCTGTTCCTTTCGTACGATCACTTGGTGCGGCGGGTTTGATTGTTCCAATCGCATCAATAATTGGCGCCCTCACCCTGCAACCTGCACTGCTCTCCTATCTTGGGAAAAATGGGGTGAGCGCTAAGGGTTTCGCTGGCTTGATGACTAAAAAAGATTTGACCACTGGACTTGTAGCGAAATTAGCCGAGTTTGTGGTCCGCAAGCCCTTACTTGTCTTCCTTTCTTCACTCGCCGCTCTAGCACTGCTCGCTGTATCGGTGCTCTGGTTACAGATCACACCAAGCTCATTAACTGCGATTCCAGCAAATCTCGAATCCTCGCAAGCTCTCACAATCGCCCAGGACCGCGCTGGTCCCGGCGTAATAACGCCTCATCAGATAGTCGTGGATCTTGGAGCAAAGTATCAAATTACGACTGTTCAAGTTGTTGAGGCCCGTGCCCGCCTTTCAGCGCTTCTCCAAAAAGATAAGGAGGTCTTCGTCGTGGCAACCGGTGAAAAGCCGCCTTATGTAGAAGAAACGGGCAGATTCTTCAGGGTCTTCGTTATCGGCCACCACGCTATCGGCGCAAGAGAAACTCAAAATTTAGTAAAGGATTTGCGTGAGAAATATATTCCCGAGGCAAATTTCCCAGCAGAAACGAAAATTTATCTAGGAGGAGCGCCTGCACAAGGCAGCGACCTTCTGAACCAAATCTATGGAACATTTCCTTGGATTGTCTTTCTTGCACTAACGCTGGCTTATCTCATTTTGTTGCGCGCTTTTAGGTCTCTCTTCTTGCCTCTCAAGGCCATTATCTTGGACTTAGTCTCCATTGCGGTTGCCTATGCATCCCTAGTAGTTGTATTCAGATTTGGCTTCGGTTCGGCTCTGTTGGGTACCTATCGCCTGGATCAGATTGAAGTGTGGGTGCTTGTTTTCCTATTTGCAGTTCTCTTTGGACTCTCAATGGATTACGAAGT
>JAYVUF010000184.1:0-2119 GCA_043788135.1 Actinomycetes bacterium | reverse complement strand
GGTGCCACGACCCCTTATTCGCCTAAGTTTCGCATCTTTAACCAGTTCACTAATGGCGTTCCGAACGGTCATGTAGCTTACGCCGTATTCCTCGGCAATCTGCATCTCGCTAGGAAGTCGATCGCCCGCCTGCCATTCCCCCTTATTGAGGCGGTGCAACAGGTTTTCTGAGATGTGGTGGTATTTGGGCTGAGTGCGTGGCATGGTAAATTTAAGTTGAGCCTGTGCTCCGCGAAAGAACGGTCCGATCTTTTATACTTCTATATAGAATCCTTGAATTGTTCTCTATGATTATATGTGTCTTTGCCTTAATTGTGTCCACGCAAACAAATCCGTGCATCATTCCAAGGCCCCAGAGCTTAGATTTGCAGCCGGGACACTTTACATTGGCGTCCACAACGCAAGTGTTCAGCAAGAAGGCTGCTTCCGGTGTCGCGTCCTATCTTCAGGATTGGATGGGCAACCATCTGGGTGCGAAAACCATGGCCGCCAAAAAACACCTCTTCAACTCAATCGAATTTGAGATGGATCCTCTGGTTAAGGGCACCGAGGCCTATCGATTGACCGTTAATCCTCACCAAATTAAAATTTGTGCATCCTCGCCGGCCGGGGCGTTCTACGGAGTGCAGTCTCTGCTGCAACTGCTTCCCCCTAATGCGCTAATCAAGACTAAGGGTAAGAATCCCTCTTGGAGCATCCCCTGCCTAGAGATTCGCGACGCACCAAGATTTGGATGGAGGGGTACTCATCTAGATGTGGCCCGCCACTTTATGCCGCTCCCATTCTTGTATAAGTTGGTGGACCTCTTGGCGTTCCACAAGCTCAACGTGCTTCATCTTCATCTCACCGATGATCAAGGATGGCGAATGGAGATCAAGCGGTACCCTAAGCTCACTCTGATCGGTTCCTATCGAAAAGACAGCCAGTCTAACGATGGCCCCGACGAGTTTGAAGGGAAGCCCCACCAGGGCTTTTATACGCAGCAACAACTCAAGGATTTAGTGGGCTATGCAAATCGTAGATTTGTCACGATCTTGCCCGAGATCGAGATGCCCGGCCATTCCCAGGCTGCGGTCGCCAGCTACCCAGAGCTAGGCAATATACTTCCTGGTCACCCTAACCGAAGGGTTGAGGTGTCCACCGAGTATGGCGTTCACGATGACATTCTCAATGCAGATGATGCGACGATCACTTTTTATAAGCATGTGCTTGATGAAGTTATGGAGGTATTTCCGTCTAAGTTCATCCACGTAGGAGGAGACGAGGCACCAAAGGGGCAGTGGAAAGTGAGCCAACGAGCGCAGCAGCAGATAAAGGCTCGGGGTTTGAAAGATGAAGATGAGCTTCAGTCGTGGTTCATCCGCCAGATGGATTCTTATTTGGCCCTCAAGCACCGACGGCTCATTGGCTGGGACGAAATCCTGGGAGGTGGACTTGCTTCCGGCGCCACCGTAATGAGTTGGCGAGGAGAAAGCGGAGGTATTGCCGCCGTAAAGGCAGGACACGACGTGGTGATGTGTCCCTCCAGTTGGGTGTATTTAGACCAGCTGCAAACTAAGAATCCAAGACTTGAGATTAACCGAGGTTGGGGATACCTGTCGCTGGAAAGGGCGTACTGGTATGAACCGGTTCCAATGGAACTAACCGCCAAGGAATCCTCTCACGTTCTGGGGGTTCAGAGTGCGGTTTGGACCGAACTCATTCGAGATCCGGCACAAGTTGAGTATCAGCTATTTCCGCGCCTATGTGCATTTTCAGAAGTGTTTTGGAGTCAGCCGGGTCAGAAGGACTATCCGGATTTCTGGTTGCGGCTACAAAGCCACATGTTAAGACTGGGCGCGCTCAAGGTGAATGCGCATCCGCAAGATCCAATCGAAAAAGATCGTGCCGGATCATGGCAACCTGGATTTTTCTCCCAGCGAGAGGGAACCCATTCGTGGAGAGTCGAACATCATTTGCCCACCGGAGGCGAATACCAGGTGTCATTTATCTACTTTGGGGGTGACCATGGGCTTGACATCTCATCAGTTGAACTGATGGATGACGCCACGATTTTATTCCGAGATGTCCACGAGTCGCAAGCGGGAGCTAAATCAAATAGTTCGATCTATCGCCTGAC
>JAYVUF010000183.1:0-6411 GCA_043788135.1 Actinomycetes bacterium | reverse complement strand
ATTTGCTGGAGAGTGGCATTTACATCTGAGGTAAGCGTGGTGCACATAGATTGCACGCTGACTGGAGCGCCTCCTCCTACCAGAACGCTGCCAACTTTTAACTGCCTGCTCTTGCGGCGAGGAGATAGGACTGGAGGTGGGGCTGATGGAATTCCAAGATCGACCATACCTTTATTCTGCCTCAAATCAGAGATTGAAGTGAACTGGATTAAATATATCGGCGGCAAGAAGCATGAGTGATAGTCCAACTAGCAAGATAAAGACCACAGCTGTGACCGGCATCAACTTTTCGAGGTCAATGGGAGATGGTCTTGGGCGTCCCGCTCGTCTAGCGCGAGTTCGACGCACCCCATCCGCAATAGCGATAGCCATATGACCTCCATCGAGAGGCAACAATGGAAGCAGGTTAAAGATTCCCACGAAAATGTTTAGACTGGCAATTATTAATAGAAAAGTTTCCAATTTGTCGCCAAAAGTTAACTTTGTATCACTCGCCGCAGCGGCAGAGGCTTGAGCGACTCCGACAACTCCGACCAAACCACTGGCATCACGTTTCTGCCCTAAAAATGTCTGACGGAAGAGAGCGGGGATCTTCCCAGGAAGTGAGAGCATAGAAGTGACACTCGTTGTAAAGAAATTTGAACCTAGGTTCCAGGTATCCTTCAGCGAAGTGGCGACACCTTCACGGACCAACCCAATTTTGCTGGTAATTCCAAGCATTCCATAACTCTTACCTCCAACCGTAACCACGGATGGGGTTGCAACAATAGTGAGCATTTCCCCCGCTCGATTAATCCTTAAAGTCAGAGGCTTACCCGCAAACGAGCGGATAACTTGTATATCCTCGGCCCACTTGGTGACTACCTTGCCGTTGACGGAGATGATTCGGTCTCCCGATTTTAATCCGGCGCGGAGCGCTGGTGATGCCATCCCACCGCCGGGACAAGTATTGGCGGTAACGTTTGTATTTATGCACGGTAAGACTTGATTAATTATTGGGAGCGCAGATGAAGTTCCTATTCCAAAAAAGATTATGAAAATGAGAATGAATCCGAGAATAAAGTGGCTCACAGAGCCTGCTCCAAGGACGATCAATCTTCGAGGAGTTGAGGATTTTATAAATGCACGATTAGCCTCATCTTCAGTGAGTTCCTCGTGCACCGACATTCCTACTATTCGGCAATATCCACCTGCCGGAATCACTTTAATGCCAAATTCGGTTTCACCTTTGGTAAATGACCAGATCTTCTTGCCAAAGCCCAGAAAAAATTCAGTGACTTTCATGCCAAACTTCTTTGCAAAGATGAAATGACCAAACTCGTGCAGCATCACAGATAAAAGCAAGGCAACAACAAATGCTAGGACTCCGAGGGTTTGCGACATTACTTACTCTCCACAACTAGTGATTTAGCAACCTGACGTGCATCGTCCTCTATGGCACTGACATCTTGAAGGTCGCGAAGTTGATTATCACCAAGTGAATCCAAAACTTCCGTGGTCTTCGCTACGATTTTAATAATATTGGAAAATTCGATCTTCCCACTTATAAATGCTCCCACAGCAACCTCATTGGCAGCATTAAATACGGCGGGTAACCCTCCACCGCGCTCACCGCAGTGCCTGGCTAAATTCACCGCGGGAAAACGCGCACTATCGATCGGTGAGAAGCTCCAATCGTGCGAGATGCTCCAGTTCATAGGCTTTGTGGCTCCCGGTAAGCGATGAGGTATCCCTAAGGCGTAAGCGATAGGACCTTTCATATTTGGAGGACTTAACTGAGCAATCGTGGCGCCATCAATGAATTCCACCATTGAATGTACGACGGATTGGGGATGAATAACCGCCTCAATTTTCTCGTACGGCAGATCAAAGAGGTAATGTGCTTCAATAATTTCCAAGCCTTTATTAACTAAGGTGGCAGAATTAATTGTTACAACTGGCCCCATCGACCAGGTGGGGTGAGCTAAAGCTTGCTCTAGTGTCACATTTGAAAGATCTTCAGTGTCACGGAAAGCACCACCACTTGCAGTCAATATCGCTCGTTTGATCTCAGTTTTGCTCCCGCTAAGAAAACATTGATAAAGAGCGCTGTGCTCAGAGTCCACCGGAATTATTCGATCTAATCCAAAGGAGGTTACCAGCTCACCTCCCGCTACAAGTGATTCTTTATTTGCAAGCGCAACTTTATTTCCAGCCGAAAGTGCAGCGAGGGTTGGGCCTAAGCCAATGGATCCTGTTATCGCATTTAAAACTATGTCACATGGAATTGCCGCAACTTCACTCGAGGCTTGCGGCCCATCAATGACCACTATTCCTTCGGCTAGCTCGCGGGCTAATCCACCGTTGTAGCTCAATCCGACTATACCAACACGAAATTGTTTTGCTTGCGCCATGAGAGTTGCAACGCTTCCTCCACCTGCAGTTAAACCCACAACTTCAAACCTGTCAGGATTTGCGGCAATCAATTCCAACGCCTGTACGCCAATAGAACCGGTGGATCCAAGAATGACGACTTGATGCATAGGACAATCTTTCCTTAATTAACTGAGGGTGCGCTGTTAAGTTCAGCAGCAGCTAGTTGGCCACATGCTCCATCGATTTCGCGACCACGGGTGTCTCGAACCGTTACGGGAACGCCGTAACCTTCCAGAATTGAGACAAAGGTGGCCTCGTCCGCAGGCCTAGATGCCGTCCACTTAGATCCAGGGGTTGGATTGAGTGGAATCAAGTTGACGTGAGCATTTCGATTTTTGAGGAGGCGGCCTAAAAGGTCTGATCGC
This sequence comes from Actinomycetes bacterium, assembly GCA_043788135.1. Lineage (GTDB taxonomy): Bacteria > Actinomycetota > Actinomycetes > Nanopelagicales > Nanopelagicaceae > PALSA-747. Next base: position 3,631 of record JAYVUF010000183.1, on the reverse strand, counting down.
CAGGCTTGATCGTTGATGTCTCGAATAAGTGCATATTCAATAGAGTAGCGGCGTCCAGTTTTTTCAGAATACGCATCTGCAGCTGCCAAGACCTCCTTGACTTTCCAACGCGAATTAATAGGAACGAGTGAATCGCGAAGTTCATCATCAGGAGTATGTAAAGAGACTGCGAGTGTTACTGGAATATCCTCTTTCATTAATTTTTCAATTCCATTAACTAGTCCAACCGTTGACAGCGTTACGGAACGGGCACCAATACCTAGTCCATCAGGTTGTGGGGCTGTGATATTTCTTACCGTACGAATAACTGCGTTGTAATTGGCAAGAGGCTCACCCATTCCCATAAACACCACATTGGAAAGTCGGGTAGGACCTCCTGGTAGTTCACCAACAGCGCAGCTTCTTGCCGCTGCAACTACTTGCGCCGTGATCTCACCAGCAGTTAAATTCCTAGTCAATCCTGCTTGCCCGGTCGCACAAAATGGACAGTTCATGCCACAACCCGCTTGCGAAGAAATACAGACCGTTGTTCTATCGCTGTAGCGCATGAGAACACTTTCAACCAGAACTCCATCGTGCAGCCGCCACAAATCTTTACGAGTGGTACCCCCATCGCATTCGATAGATCGCACCAAAGTTATAAGTTTCGGAGTGAATTTCTCCGCCATCATCTGGCGCATCTCTTTAGGTATGTCACTCCATGACTCAGTCTCGTCATTGTGATGAATGAAAAAATGCGTTGCAACTTGATTGGCACGAAAAGCCGGTATTCCAAGCTCTAAGGCCAGAGCTTTTCGTCCTTCAGGATCCAAGTCGGCAAAATGCTGAGGTGGCTTTACCCGTTGCTTGGGCTCATCAAATACTAAATTGAGAGGATTATTAATGCTCATGATGTAGTTGCCGCCCTATAACTTGAAGTGTTGTATGAGTTCGAAGGTGAACCAGACAGCTGGCGCGGTAAACAAGATGGAATCGATACGATCCAAAATACCACCGTGCCCTGGAAGGATTGTCCCCATGTCTTTAATCTGTAAATCTCGTTTGACTGCTGACTCAATGAGATCCCCACACGTTGCGGTAATTACACCAAGCACTCCAACAATAACTCCCAGCCACCAGTGGTACTTAAGTACATAAATAAAGAGCAACGTTGCCCCAATAGTTGTAGCTAGCATGGCTCCGATTAGGCCTTCCCAGGTCTTCTTGGGGCTGATCTGAGGAACCAACGCATGTTTTCCAAACAGGAGACCAGACAAGTAAGCGAAGGTGTCGTTGAAACTAACCAGTACAACTAAGGTAGCAATTTTCTTGATCGGGTCAGGAGAGTGCGCAAGTAGGAGCACAAAGCCCGCAAGGAAAGGTAGATAAAAAATTGTGAAGACTGCAACCGAGGAGCGTCTCACAAAATCTTTTGGCGAAACGAATAGCAAATAGACGACCACATTAGGAAGTGCCACCGCCAGTGAGACTGATAAGCCATCTACATGTTTGAACCAGGTGGCACCGAGAATTCCTGTTGTTGCAAAAATGAGAGGAATAAGAGAGATTTGAATATCACTACTCTTAAATGCACGAACAATTTCAAATATAGCGAGGAGAATCATCGCCCACACTAAGTAGGCGAAAAAAGCTGGATTGATTTTCAAAGAACCAAAAATAGCAACTAGTATTCCAATAGAGACGAGAATTGAAGGCAGAAGTTTCCGTCCAGCTCGTTTATTTATCGCTTGATTAATTGAATGCAGATCATCCATGTCAGAGTGAACTTAGTTGGTGTATTCACACCTCCAAAAGTTCGGTCTCCTTATGCTTGAGAAGATCATCAATCTTTGCAACATAATCTGTCGTAATTTTTTCCAACTCCTTTTCAGAACGAGCGAGATCATCTTTTCCAATCTCGCCATCCTTCTCCAACTTCTCCATTGCCTCTTTAGTCGCACGACGAATGTTGCGAACCGAAACCCGAGATTCTTCTGCCTTGCTCCGAGCAACTTTGATGAAATCTTTACGGCGCTCCTCCGTTAGCTGCGGAAATCCAACGCGGATTACCGCGCCATCATTGGCCGGATTTACTCCTAGATCTGAATCGCGAATAGCCTTTTCGATCGCGGCCATTGCGCTCTTATCGAAGGGAGAAATGATGGCCATGCGCGCCTCAGGAACTTGAAAAGTAGCGAGCTGAGCAAGAGGGGTATAGGTACCGTAGTAATCGACCATGATCTTTTGGAACATCGCGGGATGAGCACGACCGGTTCGGATGGCACCAAAGTCCTCTTTGGCAACCTCAACAGCCTTACTCATCTTGGCGCTGGCGTCAGCCACAGCAGTTGTTAAATCAGACATCTGGCTCCCTTGAAGTGAGGCGACTGGCGATTTACTCGGAGATCACCCCCGAGTCTCAGTCTCTTAGGAGACTAGGGTACCAATTGCCTCCCCGCGCACAGCGCGAGCGATATTTCCCTTGTTTTTGAGGTCGAAAACAATGATGGGAAGTTTATTTTCACGACATAAACTAAAGGCGGCCGCATCTGCTACGGCCAATGATTTGGCAATTACTTCATCAAAACTGATCGAATCGTACTTCGTTGCGCCTTGATCCAGCTTCGGATCAGCGGTGTAAACCCCATCGACACCACTTTTGGCCAGTAAGAGGGCCTGTGAGCCAATCTCTAGCGCTCGTTGGGCGGCAACGGTATCGGTTGTGAAAAAAGGCATACCTGCTCCTGCCCCAAATATCACGACTCGGCCCTTTTGTAGATGGCGAATAGCCCGACGCGGAATGTATGGCTCTGCAACTTGGCCCATCGTGATCGCTGTTTGAACTCTCGTTTCGATCCCCTCTTTTTCTAGGAAATCTTGTAGTGCTAAACAATTCATGACGGTACCAAGCATGCCCATATAGTCAGCACGAGCGCGATCCATTCCCCGTTGCTGCAACTCTGCCCCGCGGAAATAATTTCCACCGCCTACCACGATAGCAATCTCAGTTCCACTCCGTACTACTTCACCAATCTGTTGCGCTATATCGTGAACCACGTCGGGATCAACTCCGATACCCTTCGCTCCACCAAATACCTCACCAGAAAGTTTAAGGAGCACTCTCTTATAACCTGTACGGTCCATAGTGAGTGCTCCTTACCTTAAAGTTTTACGCTAATTTCTTTTATTGTGCCTAAGATTACTGTCCAACTCTGAAGCGGTGAAATGCCGACACGGCAGTCTTGGCCTCATCTAATACCTGCTGAACCGTTTTCTTGGCATCTTTAGCAAAGGCTTGCTCCAGAAGGCTCACTTCCTTAACAAATCCCGTCACGCGGCCGGCCACAATCTTCTCAATTGAAGCCTCTGGCTTGCCCTCATTTCGGGCGGTCTCCTCTGCAATACGGCGCTCACTTTCAATCGCTTCAGCCGGGACTGATTCGCGATTGAGGTATTGCGGAGCAAATGCGGCGATGTGTTGCGCAACATCCTTGCCCGCGTTGAGTGCGTCCAGTGTGTCGGTTGTGAGTTGTACAAGGACTCCGAGTTGTGGAGGTAGGTCGGGATTTGTACGGTGCATGTAAATAGACATTGGTGATCCCTCGAGAACGACGATGCGTCGAAGTTCGATTTTCTCGCCCAAGGTTGCATT
>JAYVUF010000182.1:0-3073 GCA_043788135.1 Actinomycetes bacterium | reverse complement strand
TGATGCGTCAGGCTAGGTCGTCTCTGCATCGAACTTGCTTCAGACAATCTTCGACCATATGCTATCTGCACCCCTGTGCTGCCGAACAGGTCAGCTACTTCCGAACTTATATGATTATTATAAACGTACCTACGCACGCGGTCCACCACAATATTGTGCCAGGCACCCTTCTTAGCGATAATCTCTGCACATGGATCGTTGGGATGCACATGCGCCTCCGCCATATGACGCAGCAATTCGTCACTGTCTGGCTTCCCCGTAATATGAATCACGAAGGTTACCTGCATTCTTTGTCGGAAAACTCCGCATAGGGAAACATCGCTCTGCGCGATGTCCCCTTCTTCCAGCGGCAATACAAGATCGAAAATAGCTGCCGTGAATTTTCGATTTTCAGATTTGGCATCTTCGATCTTTTGCTTTGCCGCTGCTACGTTACCTACGTCTATCACTTCCATGTCGGGAAGGCATTCTGTAAAGATACGTTTCAGATCTGCTCTGGCGTCCGGTTCATCCTCGACCAATAGAATGCGCTCATAGAATCTCTTCATCCTACTCCTCCTACTTCCATTGTGCATAATCGATTGGCAACTCTATCACGAATTCTGCTCCTGCGCCAAGCTTACCCTCTTCCCACACCTTCCCATGGTGAGCTTCACATACATGGCGAACATAACTCAGCCCGAGGCCAAATCCCTTCTTCCCCTGCTCTGATTCCGAGCGTACGTAAGGATCGAAAATGCGTTTTTTGTCTGTATCTTTTATGCCGCGTCCCGTATCCCGATGGCGGATACGTACCCAGGGCATCTCATTGCGAGTGGTAGTCTCTACCAGGATTTCGATGCAAAGTTCTCTATCGGTTGCGGCATACTTCAATGCGTTTGTTCCCAGTTCTAAAAACATCTCTGCGATATAAGCTTGATCGCCTCGAATGTTTACCTTGTCAGGACCAGTATAAGTCCAACTGGGCAGGTCGACTTTTTGTCGCAGAATACACTCTTTCAGATCAAACCCATCAGGTTTCATCTCAATCTTGCTCAGCAGTCTCACCGCACGTTCCGACAAGTTCTCTAATTCCCGTAATCGCACTGTAAACAGCTCATTGGCCCTCTCCAGAGGAGATTCTGCCTCTACCTTCAGTAGCATATATTGCGAAAGGACGCCTTGAAGGGAGTTTAATCTTCGGATGAAGGCATGTTCTGCTTCCGCAAAACTGTGCGCTACTCCCTCTTGCCAACCTTGTTCGTGCCTGACGAACGCGCCGAGAATTTCTCCGGTTCGGGCGGCAAAGACTTTTAGCAGTTCGTACTGTTCTGGGCGCGTCGATTCGTTGCATTGTACTGTGAGTTTGCCTATAGGAACGCCCGCAGCCATTAAAGGGAGATCAATCCAGAAGTCCCCCGGTTGCTTTCCCACCTCATCAGGACAGATAGGATTCAGCACATTGATGGCCCGCAACCCTAGTTTAGTAACGATCGTTGCCTTGTCTTTCTTTTTGGGATGCCAGCAGAAGACTAAAGGATGCCCGACTAAAAAGCACTGCCAGGTTTCAGAATTGGAAGGCGTGTTCCGATCAAGAATGATTTCATGTGCATTAAATTTCTGCGCCGCCTCTTCCTCCATACCAAAGCACAAACGACTGACAAGAAGGTTAGGAGCAGATCGATCCAGGAGGTAAAGACGTCCCCAACGATGCCCTAAAATCTCTGCCGCCTTTAAGATAGCCTCGGCCGCAGAGGCCTGGTCGTTCGCATTGAGCACTACATCTGTCGCCTGGTTGATAGTATGAAACCATTTCAGATCGTTGATATGCAGGAGAGCCCCAACAGTCTCGTCTCGCCAGTTCTGGATGCCATGGATTACACTCTCCCCACGGTATTCGCCGTCGTTACGTAACCCTTTAAAATGTTCAGTAGAGGGTTGATTGTTCTGCAGAGCAGCCTTTAGACCTTTCAATATATGTCCCATTGTGTCCTGCGGAGAGGCTTTTTCTTGCATTAAAGCGACGACTTGGCTGGCATAATGCCAGCCGGAAGGAATACCCAGACGTGTTTCGCCCTCGGCATTGGAGTAACGCACGCGCAGTTGACGGTCAACGATGACTACGGGTTCAGGTATCTTGTCGAGAGCCGATTGGAGTAAATTTACCCTCTCACTCTGTTCAATCGCCACTGCCAACTGTTGACCGAAGGTCAGGAGAGCATCGACCTCATCTGCATTCGGAATTCTGCCATCTTCTCTCTCCACATGAATGGTTCCAATGGCATCCTTTGCACGGTTGATAATCGGCACAACGGCCGCTGTACGAAGTTGTGTTCGCCTGACGACCTCCTGATTCACGAGAGGTTCCCGACTGGCATCACTGATAAGCTTCGGCTCCTTCGTGAAAATGACATAAGGCTGAATATCCTCATTGGGCGAACTCAATGCATAGTCTGTTATCTCTAACATGTCGGAGAGGTCATCATTAGAACTATGATAGACCGCTTTAATTCTTTTGCCCTCAGGGTCTACGAGGCAAAAAAGTACACGGCGATAGTTCATGCCACGCAAACCTTGCCCGGCTAGTCTGAGTGTTTCGCCGGTATCACGTACCTTACTGCCCAGTGCCTCGAAGATGCTGTTGATAATATGTATATGCTGTGTCTGCATATACAGGCGGTTTTGCGCACGCTTGACATTCACCGCATGTGAATATGCCGCGACAAAATGCTTGACCAGTTCCCGTACCAGTTTCTCACGTTCTCCCGTGAGTACAGTTCCTAAATCAAAATCTGCAACAAATACACAACTTGCCTGGGTGTTCTCAAGAGAGGGTAGTATGGCCGCCACCGCATGGCGCTTATAGGCCTCCGAGAGGGTAATGATGCCTTGTGCGCTACGATTTGTGGCGGCAAGAAGTGATTCCATTTCCCGTAAGCGGCGCGACATGTCTTCTTCGGAAGCGGAACTCACATTTTCCTGAAGTTTCCAGGTGGATCCAACTCTCTCCCAAAAGGTGATGTCTCGCATACCGAGTAAATAGCGGCACCCCTGGGTGAAGAGGTGGCGCACAGCAGGAATGCCTTTACTGGCC
>JAYVUF010000181.1:0-5275 GCA_043788135.1 Actinomycetes bacterium | reverse complement strand
TAGAGAGATTCGACTTGGAAGAAATTAGAGGAGAATCTAATCAAATTACGTGTTCCACGAGTGATCGGTCCCGCACTTATTTTGTCGGCGCGTTCGAAGAGGGATCGAAAGGCTGCAAAATTAAGTGAGACTTGATGATAATTATTGGCTCGGGCATACTCCACGGTTTCAACGATCATCAATTCATTGACTCCGGGATCTGTACCCCGCTCGCGCTGCATTCTGTCGAGGGAGAGTCCATTGGTTGTCCATGGGACGTAATAGAGGAGTCCTTTGATCTCACCTTCTAGCCAGGCAATGGTGATGAAGGTGTCTGGGTCATCGTCTTCACCGAATCTATCCATCGACATGGAGAAACCACGCTCGGCAACCCCATAACGCCATTCGTGTGCAAGCTTGCGCAGAGTTTGTCGTCTATCAACATCAAGTTCTGACCACTTATGTGTGGTGCACGAGTAGCCTTTACGCTTGATTCGATTGACCATTTGACGAACATTTGCCATAGGACGACCCTCTAAAGTGAAATCTTTAACGGAGATAATTGCCTCATCTCCGATGTCGATTGCAATCATTCCTGCGTTTTCAATCCACACTTCACCGCCCCGATCACTGCACCCCATTACGGCTGGAGTCCAAGCATGCTCCTGCGCCACCTTCATGAATTCGGCAATTGCATCTGGCCAGAGGCTGTATTCACCGAATGGATCTCCACTTGCAAGCATGACTCCACCCTGTACTCGATAAGCGACACCTGCCTTGCGATTGGAAGCCCATATAACGCTCTTGTCACGCCGAGTCGCAAAATAACCCAACGAATCTTGATCTAAGTCATGTTTGATTAATTTGCGAACAACATCCATATCATCACCCGACATTTTGGAAATCGGTTTAACTCGGCGAAAGTAGAGCCAAAGTGGAACGATGAGAGTGAACACTCCAAATGTCCCAAGTGTGAAGGCAACTAAATCGGTGGCCCGCTCTGAGGTAAATCTGATTGGACCTGAAATCCCAACGAAGCCCTCAATGATAAATAAGAAAATGGTTCCTTCCGAAGGTAATCCAATAATTTCACTGCCGGTTCTAAGTTTTAGCAACATAAGGCTTGCGATAAAAAGCACAACTACGGCAATTCCAAATCCGATCAGGGGTTGCAACTTAGTAGTGGGATCAGATTTTGCATAGAAGGATTTATTAAATATGGCTAACACTAAAATACTTATAAATGATAAAGAAATTTGTAGAAGATGGTGATGAAATCTAAGTATTTCGGTGGCCAGATTGATCACAAGAATTACAATTGCTAATAGCCAGGCACGACGCTTGCGTCGGGATAATCCACGCGCGAGAATCATCAAAATTAATCCGGTAAAGATTGCGGTGGCTAACGCCGTACCATTTAAAAAGATAGGGAAAACGTGATCGATCTTATGAACCGGTATGCGCACTTTTCGCGAAACGTTTGCAAGTATGTCGAATAGACCTACAAGAAATGTTGCCCGACCAATCCAAATCGGAATCCAACTCCTAGATTTCATCGGGTACATACTCCTCTAAAGTTCGATGTCACTCTCGTTCGTTACCTATTTGTTATTTTAGTCGCTATATATATCCAGAAGTGAAAAGTTCTCCCAGTGTGGATGGAAATCCCCCTAATTCGGACTTTCGCGGCGAGCGCGTCAGATGGCTTTTGCACTGCGCACCCACACCTTGAGTTGCTAATGTAAGGCAAGCGCTTAACGATGCAACCTTCCGATGTGGGGAGAATTGCTTACGGTAGGTGTCCTAGAGCAAACAGGGGGTCTCACCTTGAGCGACGACGAAGATAACGGCTTAGATGACATCGTTACTGAGGAGATGTTATGGGAGCGCATTCCGGAGACAACAGGACTTGAGCGGGCAAATACATATTATGAATTGAGTGCTCGTATCTATGCTCGTGGTCAATATGATGAAGCTCTCGCGCTCGCAGAAACTGCACGCGACATTTATGCAGAACTGGGATCGGTAGCTCCAGCGGATGGCCTAGCGCAGGCCTATTCAGCGATGGGTTATAACCTCAACCAATTAAAGCGAAACTCAGAAGCGGCAACTGCGATGAGTAAGGCCGTTGATCTACTCCGTGAATCAAAATCTCCCTTAGCGATTGATCTCGCTTGCACCCTTGGTGAGTGGTGCTTTGGCGCTAAGGATTACCAAAAAACTATTGAATGCATGCGCGAATGCGTGCAAGAGCATTTGGTTGATGGCAATGAGTCGGGGGCTGCAAACGATCTTCACCTCATTGGATGCGCACATCGAGAGCTCGGTCACCACGAAAAGTCATTGGAGGCATTTCGTGAAGCGCGCGCACTCTTCAAGAGCATCAAGGAAGTGATCAATGTTGCCAGGTGTGATCAGAAGATTGCCCATGCTCTGGTTGAACTTGGATTGGGCGAGGAAGCGTTGATCTCCGCGCAGAAATCCCTAGATGTCTTTGTCACTGCTCACGATGCTCGTCGTGAAACGTATTCACTCCTTGAGGTCGGTAAGGCGCAAATAATTACCGGGCAAGAGCAAGAGGGGCTTGAGACTCTTGAGAGGGTTTTAGATATAGCCACTGAGAGCGAGTGGAAAGATTTTGATTTTATCGTCGAAATTGAACGATATATCGCCAACGTTTTACGTCAACTCGGCCGATTAGATGAAGCCGATGAAATTGAACGCCGCCTGATATCCGTGACTGAGATCACCGAAGAGTAACCCCCAGAGTTACAGGTGTGGATTGAGGTGTTGCATCGCCCAGGCATACATTGCGATCGCGCCTGCTGCTGAAGCATTCATCGACCGAGTGGAACCATACTGTTGAATAGCGAGTACCACAGAGCAGATGGCGACCGCTTCCTCTGACATACCTGCCCCCTCTTGTCCAAAAAAGAGAACACATTTCTCCGGGAGTGGATAGTTTTCCAGTTGCTGTGAAACCGGAAGATTATCGATACCAATGATGGGGACTTGGTTCTCGCCACACCATTGGGAAAAATCTGCCACTGTTGGATGATGCACTACATGTAAATATTTGTCAGTGACCATAGCGCCGCGGCGGTTCCAGTCTCGTTTGCCCACAATATGTACGTAGGTGACATTAAATGCGTTGGCAGTTCTCACGACGGAACCAATATTGAGATCGTGCTGCCAATTTTCTATCGCAATTTGTAGTGGGTGGCGCTTGGTATCCAAGTCAGCGACTATTGCCTCCACTTTCCAGTAGCGATAATGGTCTAACACATTGCGTCGATCCCCATTTTCTAATAAATCTGGGTCAAATTTAGGATCATCTGGCCAAGGTTGCTCGTGGGGTCCAACGCCTATAACTGGAAAGAATTCACCTGGTCCAATTTCCGCTACCACCCCTTCACCCTATTCCATTAATTCTCATTAACAGAGGCATAATCGCCCTGTGCCATTTCCACGCCGAACCCTCACCTTGCTTTTGGTCTGGACGCTTTCCACCTCATTACTCATATTCAATGTGGTGCCAGCGGAAGCTTCGGCTATACCCATTAGTTTTACCAGACTAGCATCCTCAAATACTTTGGAGCATCCCGGTATTATTGTGATCGATCCGAATACAAATCAAACGTTATTCTCATTGGACCCAGATATTGAAAGAGCACCTGCATCGGTTTTGAAATTACTTTCGATGGCTGAGGTCTTGAGCGCCTTTACTCCGGACTTGGTGTTTAGGACAAGTATTAGCGAAACTGCCAGACCGGGAACCTTCCTTCTCGCCGGAAGTAGTGATCCTTGGATTACAGAGAGTCCATTTGAAGAATCTAAATATGGACGGGGATTCTCGCCGGCGTTGATTAGCGCAGTTCTAAATATCCACCCTGAATTAAAAAGTATTACCTTGGAATACAACAAAATGTACCTTCACGATATCACCGCCCTACAGCGATACTTTGCCGGACGATTGACCATTAAAGCAGTTAAGGTCAGCTCAAAATCCGATGCAACATCTGAAATAGCGAGTATTCATTCCCCACCACTTTCAAAGATCATCGAATTTACGCTGCTTTACAGCGATAACGCCTTGGCGGATCGGCTGGCTCGTCTGGCAGCCCAGGCACTGGGGTTCAAGACGAATTCCACTGGATTGAATTCCGCCTTCACTAAAACACTCTCCGATCTTGGTATTTCTCCAGCAGGTCTACATATTTATGATGGGAATGGGCTCTCACGTAAAACTCGGATCACCGCGCGTCAGATAGCAGAATTATTGTTGACGATTAATTCCAATCCGAAATTTAAAGTTATTGAGGAAGGCTTACCCACCTCAGGACGAACTGGAACCCTTAAAAATCGATTCGTCAAGGATGCCCCTACCGCCGTTGGGCTGGTTCACGCTAAAACTGGCTGGATCAATACCACAGTGAGTTTGGCTGGCTTTGTGACCGTTGGTTCGACTCGTTATATTTTTACCATTATCGCTGACCACATTCATAATGTAGAGAGCGCTCGCCAAGCGGCTCGGGTAACTATCGATCGGATGCTGGCAACCATTGCAAAAGGAGAGAGTTGAGCACGCCTACCTTTCACCTGGATAGAATCTAGTCATGAGCCATGTGAGTGCCTATGTGGAACTGATGAAGCTGAGGGTCGTTGAACTACTTCTCGTCACGACCCTGCCTGCCCTCTTCATGGCAACTTATGCCCAAAACCATGCGCATAAATTCCCGCCACTCGGAGTTACTATTGCAACCCTAGTCGGTGGAACCTTGGCTGCCGGGGCGTCAAATGCCTTTAACATGGTGATTGAAGTTGAATCAGATCGTCTCATGAAGCGTACGAGTAATCGGCCTTTGGTGAGGGGAGAAGTCACGGTACAACAAGCTGTGGCATTTGGTCTGGCGATTACGGTTCTCTCTCTTCTCATATTCTTAATTTTTACCACCGTTCTAGCCACGCTCCTCACCCTGCTTGCCATCTTGTTCTATGTAGTTGGTTACACAATCTGGCTCAAGCGGCGTACTTCTCAAAATATCGTATGGGGCGGAATCGCCGGATGTATGCCGGTTCTTATTGGTTGGGCTGCGATTACGAACTCGCTTTCGATGACCGCTTGGCTCTTCTTTTTACTCATCTTTTTCTGGACCCCACCTCATTTTTGGGCGTTGGCGATTAAGTACAAGGATGATTACGCAGCAGCTGGAATTCCAATGCTTCCGGTTGTAGTTTCAATTAAATCAGTGCAAAAGCAGATGTGGTTCCACTCCATCTGTATGACGACTGTCTC
>JAYVUF010000180.1:0-2533 GCA_043788135.1 Actinomycetes bacterium | reverse complement strand
CAGCCTTATATGACTGGAATAGAAACGCTCGCACCGGTTAAGTCGATGCCAAAGTTGCAAATTTTGCAGGTGCCAAATGCTGGGTACGAGGCTGCCATTCCATATGTACGTGAAGGAATTACTCTCTGCAATGCTCAAGGTGTTCATAATGCTTCCACCGCCGAACTGGCGGTGGGTATGGCTATCGCGATGAAACGCGGATTTCCACATTTCTTGCAGAAACAAACTCGCGGTGAGTGGAGTCATGAGCGGATGGGTTCACTCAACGATAGTCGCATAGGAATTATCGGTGCAGGTTCCATCGGACAAACGTTAGTTTCTTACCTCTCTCCCTACGATGTAGAAATTATTACTTTCTCTAGACGCGGAGGAAATGGTTCTTTATTAATGAGCCAACTAGATGAGCTCTTGCCAACTTTTGACATCATTATCCTGATTCTTCCACTCAATGCAGAGAGTGAACATCTGATCAACGCCAGACGATTGGCACTCATGAAAGATGGTGCGATCTTGATAAATATTGCTAGAGGTAGAGTGGTCGATACCGATGCGCTGGTGGCAGAACTTAAAAAGGGACGCATTAGCGCGGCCCTTGATGTCACCGATCCCGAACCATTACCCACTGATCATCCACTGTGGCGTATGAATAATGTCCTGATCACCCCTCACGTAGGAGGAGATTCAGAAGCCTTTGAGAAACGTGGCAAACGTTTTGTAGAGCAACAGCTGCAGCGAGTTGCCGATGGGTTAGAACCCTTAAATATTATTTCCCTCTAATTATCGAGTTCTCGTTGCATCAGCGAAGCGATGACTTCTTCTCCGGGTATTCCTGAAGTGAATAAATCTTCAATGATACGTTCACGATCTTCTCGTGATTTATTCTGACTAATTTTTGACTTTGCTTCAACCTTGGTAATTTTAAGCGACACCGCAATAATTCCCTTAAGTTGCTTCTCAAAGTAAGTTGGGTCTGATTCTGCAACCAGCCACGGCATTTCGCGATTCTCTTCATGAAGGTTTGAGAGATCTGTAACTATCTGACGCAGCAACTCGAGATCTTCACTCACCTCTACGATTCCACTCAAGTGAACTGATTGATAGTTCCACGTGGGTACGACTTTGTGATCAACAAATTTATTTCCGTAATTAGTTGGAGAGATATAAGCCTGAGCACCATGCACGATCGCCAGACCTTTAGATCCTGGCGTTATCAATTTCCATTGCTCATTTGCTCTTGCCATATGCATAACCAGCGTCCCGTACTGATCTGCTTGTGGATTTGCATCTCTCCAGAGCGAGGGCATCAGCGTTGCAATCGGCGCGCCATCTGGATTTACTGTTATTAAATCCGCGGCTCGGGCCGATTTCACAAAACGCTCAATTTCATTCCACTCATCCATCGAGTTGTAGTGTGGAATGTACATATCTGGAGTCTAAATCAGGCAGTCTCTTCTACAAACTGCCAGTCGATGACGTAATGGCTCAACGGCGCCCAGCGAAGAGTTCCCGTTCCAACAGCCATAAATGCGGTTACCGCGACTGTACGCCTTTGGCCGGCCGAAAGATAAAACGATTTAGTACCATCGTCGAATTGAAGGGGGCGTATCAGGGCCGCAGAGCCATCCAATATGCCAAAATCCCTAACCGAGATCAGGGTCTTTCCGGTCTGCTGAAAGAAAGTAAATCTAAAGGTTCCCAATAGAGCATCGGCGGAGATTTGAGGAATGACTGGACCCACAACCAGAACTCGGGTTTTTCCTGTTCGCAAAGTGACATCGACAGGAAGGCCAGGAATAGCTAACTGTGGATGCTGCTGGGAAGCCTGCAATACTTTATGGATTGCGCCGAATGGCTGAGGTGCTGGAGGTAGAGCAAAGGCGCTGACCGGCGTTAAAACTACGGTCAGCGCGATCGCTGTTAAAACCGCTATCGAAAGTCGGCCTCTACTTATTATTGAAGACATCACTTCCAAAGGCCTTGAGTCCAGGTTGTGCAGCGAAGCCAAGGTGACCCTTTCCATCTACCCCCGGTGATGCCTTTGCAACTGCAAAGAGATCTTCGAGGGAACGAAGAAAGCTGTAGTGATTGTAGAAAGTGGTATCCGTACTCCCTGGCTTATTAAATTTAGAGATCAAGACCATCCCTACATCTCCGCCACCAAGCGTTGCATGGGTAGCATCGAACATCGGATCTGTAGCCGCTGTGCGAGCCCCTAGAACGATTCCATTGACAGGTCCTGTAGGTGCGGTTGGCTGGCCATTTACGAGCAACTGAAATGAACCAGAAACTGCGCAGGAGTTAGGACAACTCGAGGTCGATGACCTAGGCAAGGATGCCCAAGACGGCAAATCATAAATGGTGCCGACCGTTGCACCATCTGGAATGTTATCCCCAGTAATAGTCCGACCTACGTCATATGCCTGAATCGAATTGTCAGTGATGTACGAGGAGCTTCCGTCTGCTGATGCTGCTGCATCTGTTCGAGCCACCGGGACCTGTGATGCACCACCCATAACAATTCCGGCAATTGATG
>JAYVUF010000179.1:0-18306 GCA_043788135.1 Actinomycetes bacterium | reverse complement strand
GGCCGAAAAAATCAACGCCCCTACCTCGCATCGCCAGACCATCTTTTTACGATCAATAGAGTCTGCAAGCACCCCACCCCATAGCGCGAACACAATCAGTGGAACGATCTCCACCGCACCCATCGCCCCGACTGCAATGTAGGAATTTGTCAGTTCTTTGATTTGGAAGGGGAGAGCCACCAGTGTGAGGGTAGAACCAAATCGCGTTATCACTCCTGAAATAAAAATGTATCTAAGATTCTTGTTTTTACGCAGGGGAGTTAGATCAATTGTAAATCTCGCCATTCGTGAAGCCTACTGACCTAGTGAAAAGTCTGTTCTTTACCCGGGAATCGTCCTGAGGCGACATCACCGATCCATTCTTGGACCCCTCGAGTCATTTCCTCTCGCAGATTTCTGTAAGCCTTGGCAAATTTAGGCGGGTTTGTCGTGATGCCCATCAGATCGGTCCATACAATGACCTGTGCGTCGCATTCCGCTCCCGCACCAATTCCTATGACCGGAATATCTAGCGTTTCTGAAATAAGGGCAGCCAATTCTGCGGGTACTAATTCCAGAACTAAGGCAAAAACGCCTGCACTTTGTAGTGCGATCGCGTCATTTAAAATTACTCCGGCTCCATCTCCGCGACCTTGAATCTTGAACCCACCCAACGCATGTACGGACTGGGGAGTTAGTCCTAGATGGCCCATGACGGGGATGCCAGCTGCAATTAATTTTTTTATTTGAGGAACGATCTTGGCTCCACCTTCGAGTTTCACTGCCTGTACTTTCGCCTCTTTGAATAGCCTAATCGCACTATCTAGTGCAACTTTCGGTGACTTTTCATAACTTCCGAATGGCAGATCTGCAACGACGAGGGCGCTCTGTGATCCACGAACTACCGCGCGGGCGAGCATTATTATTTGATCCAGAGTTACTGGAATTGTGTTTTCTTCTCCGAGGAAATTATTGCCGGCGCTATCACCGACTAGAAGAACTGGTACTCCAGCCTCGTCAAATATAGAGGCGGTCATCTCTTCGTAACTAGTTATCATCGTCCATTTTTCGCCTGTAACCTTCATTGCGGCAAGGTCGGATATCGAGGTTCGACGAATGTGGGCGCTATGCGAGTTGGACATGGTTTCCCCTTAAGGCTCGCGGCCAAACGTGGTCCACGGCAATCTGAAGTCTAGTGACATATCGCGAGGAATGAATGCGTAGGTAAGATAAGAGAATGCGCCCCCCAGTGATAGGTCAACTCCGAGTGGGCCTAGCGCAGATTAATCCGACCGTTGGAAATCTGCTCGCCAACTCAGAATTGATACTCGATTACGCAGGGAAGGCCTTGCGCGCTGGCGTTCATTTGCTTGTTTTTCCAGAGATGGCGCTCACCGGTTACCCGGTTGAAGATCTCGCTAATCGAGCAACTTTTCGCAGAGCTTCTCAATTAGCCCTGGAGTCGCTCGCTAAAAAGCTCATTGAGTTTGGTGATTTGGTTACCATCGTTGGTTATCTAGATGAGAGTGAATCGCGCCGCCCACAAAATGCAGTGGCAGTGATTCATTCTGGAGAGATCGTTGCGAGGTATGTTAAGCATCACTTGCCGAACTATGGTGTATTTGATGAGTTTAGAAATTTTGCCCCCGGAGATAAATCTCTAGTGGTTCGAATTCACGGAATTGATGTTGGAGTTGCAATTTGTGAGGATATCTGGCGAGAGCAAGGGCCGGTCGCGGAACTCGCTGCTCGAAAAGTGGGACTTGTAGTAGTTCCAAATGGGAGTCCCTTTGAGCAGAACAAAGACGATGTGCGAGCATCACTAGTTCGAAGACGCGCCCGTGATTTTGAAGCTCCTTTACTTTACGTAAATATGATCGGGGGGCAAGATGACTTGGTGTTCGACGGAGATAGCATCGCGATCTCAGAAAACTCTGAAATAATGGCTCGCGCACCGCAATTCGAAGAAGGACTTATGGTTGTCGACATTGATGCTAAGGCGCAATCTAGCAATCCAGATCTGGTCATAAGCGAGGAGTGCCTTGTCGGTTACCGCAAGATTATCCATGGCATTGCTCCGCGCTTAGAGGTCGAAGCCGAGCTGTGGCAGGCTCTGGTTGTTGGATTGCGAGATTATGTAATTAAGAATGGGTTCGCTTCTGTAATTTTAGGGCTCTCCGGCGGAATAGATTCTGCAGTAACTGCTGCAATTGCCGCCGATGCGCTTGGCTCCAAAAAAGTATATGGGGTTGCCCTTCCGAGCCAATATTCATCGGATCACTCACTCGATGATGCGGCTGATTTGGCGACGCGAATCGGGCTCAATTATCGGGTAATCCATATTCAATCTATCGTGGATGGATTTCTGAACTCACTTGGGCTTACTGGTTTAGCAGAGGAGAATGTACAAGCACGAGTTCGCGGTACGACGCTGATGGGATTATCAAACCAAGAAGGGCATCTAGTACTTGCGACCGGCAACAAATCAGAGTTAGCAGTCGGGTACTCCACCCTCTATGGAGATGCGGTGGGGGGATACGCACCGATAAAAGACTTATTTAAATCAGAGGTGTGGGCTCTGGCTCGATGGCGCAACAGAGTTGCAAATTCGCGAGGGGAACAAGAACCAATCCCACTCAGTTCAATAACCAAGGAACCAAGCGCGGAACTTAGACCAGATCAAAAAGATAGCGATTTACTTCCGCCATATGAGGTGCTTGATCAATTACTTACTATTTACATTGAGAAAGATGGTGGGCTAGCTGGTCTTGTAGAGGCAGGTTTTGATGTGAGTTTGGCTACTACAGTAATTCAGATGGTCGATCGAGCCGAGTACAAGCGGAGGCAGTATCCGCCGGGTCCAAAAATATCTAGGCGGGCCTTCGGTAAAGATAGGCGGTTACCAATCACCTCGGGGTGGCGCGAAAACTGACTTGTGATTACGGGCTGATCTGTTTATTATTCCCACAGGTCATGAGTTCCAGTTTTTAGCCCCGGCTTACTGGACGGCAACCCTCCACCACGGTGGGGTGCTCCGGGTGAAGACCAGGCTAATTGCGCGGTGCAATTAGCAAGCGTGGGTCATTAAGAGATACGGGCTTTCCTCTTCTTTTTATCACCCCCTTTATTTCATTGGAGGTATTTCATGTCATTTTCACCAGAGCAAGCGGCCTTTGAAACCCGTCAGATTCATGCTGGACAAGTTCCAGATCCAAGTACGGGCGCTCGCGCCCTGCCACTCTTTCAGACAACTGCCTATGTTTTTCGCGATACTAAGCATGCAGCCGATCTATTTGGACTAGCTGAGCTGGGCAATATTTATACCCGGTTGATGAATCCAACTCAAGATGCGGTCGAACAGCGGATCGCCGCACTTGAAGGCGGAGTAGCTGCGCTTTTGGTTGCTTCGGGATCAGCAGCCACTACATATGCAGTGCTAAATGTAGCCGAAGCTGGAGACCACATAGTTTCTTCTCCCAGCCTCTACGGTGGAACATATAACTTGTTTCATTACACGCTGCCTAAATTTGGAATCGAAGTAACTTTCGTTGATGATGCGCAAGATCCGGAGTCATGGCGTAAGGCTGTTCGACCAAATACCAAAGCGTTCTTTGGCGAGACTATCTCCAACCCGAAGAATGATCTTTTAGACATTGAAGCCGTTGCAAAAATTGCGCATGAGAATGGTGTTCCACTTATAGTGGATAACACTGTTGCAACGCCGTTTCTGATCCGTCCGATTGAACACGGAGCAGATGTTGTAATTCACTCGGCGACGAAATTCCTATCAGGTCACGGAAATTCCATCGTAGGTGCGATTGTGGATTCGGGAAATTTTGATTACGCCCAACACCAGGCGAAGTTTCCAAATTTCAATGAGCCAGATCCTTCTTACCATGGTCTGGTATATGCGCAAGCGCTTGGGGTTGGTTCGGCGTTCGGTGCAAATCTCTCTTATATATTTAAAATTCGTCTCACTCTACTTCGCGATACTGGAGCTTCGGTCAGCCCGTTCAATGCCTGGTTGCTAGCAATTGGGCTTGAAACACTTTCTCTGCGCATTGAACGCCATGTGGAGAATGCGCAGGCGGTAGCCGCTTTCCTGGAAGCCCATCCTCAAGTTGAGAAGGTGAATTACGCCAGCCTTGCTTCCTCACCATGGAATCATTTAGCGAATAAATACGCCCCGCGTGGAACAGGTGGGGTTCTCTCCTTTGAAATCAAAGGCGGAATTGAGGCGGGTAAAAAGTTCGTAGAGGGTCTGACTCTGCACTCTCATGTTGCCAATATTGGTGATGTGCGCTCTTTGGTTATCCACCCCGCATCGACAACTCACTCCCAGTTATCTCCAGAGGAACAACTCACGGCCGGAGTAACCCCGGGATTGGTTCGTCTCTCTGTCGGTTTGGAGAATATCGTCGATATCAAGGCAGATATTGAAGGGGGCTTTGCCGCGGCAAAGTAAGAAAAGAGATGAACGAGAGCGATTTTCCCGTGACAGGTGCTTGGCTTGAAGGCCAGGACCCTGGCGATCGCCAATTCATTAATGTCGGAGACCTCACTCTGGAATCGGGTGAGGTTCTTCCCGACGTTACGATCGCGTATCAAACCTGGGGCGAACTCAATTCGGAGCGAAATAATGCAATTCTTGTACATCACGCTCTCACGGGCTGGTCAGATGTTCCAGGATGGTGGCCCTCGATGGTCGGAGCAGGTAAACCACTAGATTCGGATCGATTTTTTATCATCTGCCCAAATGTCATTGGAGGCTGTCAAGGAAGCACTGGACCCTCCTCGATGGCGCCAGATGGGCGAAGATGGGGATCACGATTTCCGGTCGTCACAATTCGCGACATGGTGGCTGCGGAGCTTTTACTTACAGATTTATTAGGAATTAGAAGTTATCGCCTTGCGGTTGGTCCCTCTCTCGGGGGAATGCGATCTTTAGAGTGGGCGATTGATCATCCTGGTCGTGTGGAGGCTATTTGCACGATTGGCTCTTCTGCCGTTGCTACGGGGGATCAGATTGGCTGCGCATCCATTCAAATCAGAGCCATAAAGAGCGATCCCCATTTTTTTTCTGGTGATTACTATGAAGATGCGATTGGTCCAGTTGAAGGGATGGGGATTGCACGCAGGATTGCACATCTCACCTATCGAACGGAGTCTGAGATGGATGTGCGCTTTGGGCGCCAACTCCAGGGTGATGAGACGGGAAGATACGCGGTGGAGTCATATCTTGATCACCAAGCGGCAAAGCTCGCCCATCGATTTGATGCAAATACCTATATTGTGCTCACTGAGGCAATGAATTCTCACGATGTTGGTCGAGGTCGGGGAGGTGTAGCCAGCGCTCTGGGGAGAATTACTATTCCGATTTCTGTGGTTTCAATCGATACCGACCGACTTTTCCCCCCGAGGCTGCAGGAGGAAATAGTTGAGCTCACACCAACGGCTAGGCCACTGGAAACTATTTACTCACCTTTTGGGCACGATGGATTCCTTATTGAAGTGGAATCCATGGGGGAATTGCTACGAAAGGCCATAAATTACTGAAAGTGGCTCCAAAATTGAGTTCAGATGTGCATTTAAGGGGGTCAATAAATTACAATGTGCGTAACACCTCCACTGGTCAGCAAAGTTAGGCCAGGTAAACCAAAGGATGCTCCGTGGCTGTAATTCGTGCGCCCAAAAAAGGCGACCAAGCAAGTAGCGCACCAGCTAAGAAGAGCGCTGCCACAAAGGTGGTAAGCAAGAAAGCGCCTGTTAAGAAAGTGGAGAGTAAGAGCCCTCTTACTAAAAAAACTGCTTCCATTAGATCAACTGCAAAGAAAGTCAGTGTGGGGCAACATCGTTTTCCAACTAAAGCCGAACTTGAATTACTTAAATTGGAACGCGAAGCAGATGAACGTGCAAAGGCAGAGCGAAAAGCGGCTCATCGCTTCCCGACTAAGGCTGAACTAGAAGCCCGCAAAGCTGCCGAAGAAGGCGTTGCGAACCCTAAAGTTGAAGCGGTAAAAACTTCAACTCCACTGATTACGAAAATTGATGGCGAAGAAGTTGAACTGGAAGAGATCGAACTTGAAGATCTTGAAACGCTAGTTGAAGAAGTAAAGGAGATTGTCGCTGAAGAGGAAGAGAAGGCAGAGATTCGAGTCGTAAATGTCGCTGAAGAATCTCAAAATGAGGAGAACGCCTTTACGATCAAAGATTCAGAAGAGGATGATGCACCAGCCCAAACAGTTTTAACTGCTGGCGCTACCGCTGATCCCGTGAAAGATTATCTAAAACTCATTGGACGCGTTCCTCTTCTCAATGCAGAAATGGAAGTGGAGTTATCGCTCCAAGTTGAGGCCGGACTATTTGCAGAAGAGAATTTAGCCCATGATAAGAAAATGGATAAGAAACAGAAGCGTGAGTATGAACAACTAGTCTTGCAAGGACGGCGCGCTAAGAATCACTTGCTTGAAGCTAACCTGCGCTTGGTAGTTTCATTGGCGAAGCGATACACGGGCCGCGGAATGCTCTTTCTCGATCTCATCCAAGAAGGAAACCTGGGCTTAATACGAGCAGTAGAAAAATTCGATTACACCAAGGGTTACAAGTTCTCGACCTATGCAACGTGGTGGATTCGTCAAGCAATTACTCGCGCTATGGCTGATCAGGCTCGTACGATTCGAATTCCTGTACACATGGTTGAAGTGATTAATAAATTGGCACGTGTTCAGCGTCAGATGTTGCAAGATTTAGGGCGCGAACCTACCCCCGAAGAGTTAGCAAAAGAACTTGATATGACTCCTGAAAAAGTTGTAGAGGTTCAAAAATATGGCCGCGAACCGATCTCCCTTCATACCCCACTTGGCGAAGAGGGCGATTCGGAATTTGGAGACCTCATTGAGGATTCTGAAGCCATTGTTCCTGCAGATGCCGTCTCTTTCACCCTACTCCAAGAACAATTGCATGCAGTCTTGGATACCCTTTCGGAGCGCGAAGCGGGAGTAGTGGCGATGCGCTTTGGGCTAACCGATGGCCAACCAAAGACTCTAGATGAGATTGGCAAGGTTTATGGAGTAACTCGTGAGCGTATTCGCCAGATCGAATCCAAAACTATGTCGAAACTGCGCCACCCCTCTCGTTCTCAGGTGCTTCGAGATTACCTCGATTAATTGAATAAAGTTTCCTGATACATGGCTGAAGATCCTAAAATTTATCGAAACCCAAAAAGTGGGTCGCTTCGGTTTACCGGAAGTGCCGATTTTGTAGATGGCGAGGGTAATTTCATTGAGCGCAGAACAGATTTTAAGCTCTGTGGATGTGGAAAATCTGCCGATAAACCATTTTGCGATGGCTCTCATAACCCCCCGCCGGAGAGGTAAGCAGTAAATATTTGCCCAAATTCCTTGTCTCAAGCCTGTTTGATCATTACAGTCGGCTCACTAAGCGTCACCGCTTATATGCTCCAGCTCGAAACCTCAAGTCAACCTAGACCCCAAACGGAGTTTTAGAAGAATGATCTCTTCATCAACGATAGCAATTGAGTCAAAAATTGGCATTCATCCCACCAAGGATGAATTAATTCGAACGACTGTAAAGATAATGGATCACCTCGCACTTGATGAAATTACGAGTGAAAAGGTCCTAGAAATATCGGGAATTTCCCGGGGATCGCTGTATCACCATTTTCAAGATTTTGCGGAGCTTTTAGAATTGGCACAAGTTCGTCGCTTCGCCCACTTCGTCAATTTCTCAATTGAAGCGCTCACAACGCTATCTTCCGAGGTGACCACGCGGGAGGAGTTGATCGAGCGGGCCTTAGAACTTTCTAGAGAATTTCAAGCACCAGAATTATCGAATAATCGCATCGAGCGTCTTACGGCTATTTCAAAGGTGGTTCATAATTCGCGTATGGCTGCCGCTCTAGGCGCCGAGCAAGAACGATTGACCCAAACGATAGCTGATTTATATCAAGGGTTAGTAGATCGCGGTATTGGTAATCCTCTATTGCTGCCAAGGACTGCAGCAGTTTTATTTCAAGCGTATACGCTGGGCAGAATTGTCGATGATTTTACGCCCAATCACATGGAACAAGAGAATTGGCTTTACGCTGTCAGGGCAATGATCGAAAACATCTTTTATCCACCTCAGCCGAACGGGCTGAAGTAAGAACTACTCGACTTTAGATGGTGTCTCGATTAATTTTGATGTCTCATCTTGAATCTTAGCGACGAGAGGCTTCAAGCTCGCAGAGTATTCCTTTGAGTGGTGACCGCAGAACAAAAGTTCACCACCATTGAGCAAAATTGCGCGGACATACGCTTGAGCACCACAACGATCGCAACGATCAACGGCATTTAGGGGGGTGGGTTCGAGGATCAACTGATCGGTCATCGACTTCTCCTATTCTAAAGATCATGCGACTTTCGCTTTTTAATCTTGCTAGTGGAACAGTAAAGCATCATTAGTTTATTCCCACTTTGATTAAGAAGCGACTTAAAGGGAATTTATTTAAATTCTCAGAAAAAACTATCACTATTTACGGTCAATCAGTGATTTATAAGAGAACTGCCCGATAATCTTGCCCCTCATGGCCACTGATGATAAGACCGCTACTACCGCAAATGGCTATACAGCCAAAGATTTAGCGGTCCTAGAAGGACTTGATGCTGTTCGCAAACGTCCGGGCATGTATATCGGTACAACAGATTCTCGTGGATTAATGCATTGTTTGTGGGAGATCATTGATAATTCTGTAGATGAAGCACTCGCTGGACATTGCAGCAAAATTGAAATTAATTTAGAGGCAGATGGTTCAGTTGAGGTTCATGATAATGGTCGCGGAATTCCCGTCGATAAAGAGCCCAAGACCGGCCTGACAGGCGTCGAAGTAGTGATGACGATGTTGCATGCCGGTGGAAAATTTGGGGGAGGCTCCTATGCGGCATCTGGTGGCTTGCATGGAGTTGGAGCTTCAGTTGTCAATGCACTCGCCTCGCGCCTCGATGTCGAAGTAGATCGGAATGGAAAAATTTATTGGATGTCCTTCCAAAGAGGGACCCCCGGAATATTTGACGGGGATGGCCCTAAAGCTCCATTTGATGAGCGATCAGGCCTGCGTGTTATTGGAAAGGTATCTTCTAAAGTCACGGGTACACGCGTGAAGTGGTGGGCAGATGAGCAGATTTTTCTAAAAGAAGCTGAACTTTCGATCGAAGATATCCATGCTAGGGCTAGGCAAACTTCGTATCTGGTACCTGGATTGCAATTAATTGTGAACGATAAGCGTGGGAAAGTTCAAAGTTCAGAGATCTTTCACCACAAAGGAGGTATTTCTGAGTTCTGTACTTACTTGCGTCCAGATGAACCGGTTGGAGATGTTATTCGCCTAACCGGCCGCGGAGATTACTCAGAGACTGTTCCGGTTCTTGACGAGAAAGGGCATCTGACGCCAACCGAAGTGAATAGGAACATGGGCGTCGATATTGCCATGCAGTGGGGCAACGCATTTGAGACCACGATGGCTTCATTTGTTAACATTATTGCTACGCCTAAGGGTGGAACCCACACCCAGGGTTTTGAGAGAGCTATAACGAAGGCCTTTAATGATGCACTCAGATCCACAAAGATCCTTAAGAATAATGAGATCGATGTAGTAAAAGATGATGTCCTTGAGGGTCTCACCACAGTAATAACGGTAAGAATGTCTGAACCGCAATTTGAGGGACAGACCAAAGAGGTGTTGGGAACCGCAGCTGCTTCAAAGATAGTTGCCAACGTTGTGAGCGATGAACTTAAGAATTTCTTTGCATCCTCCAAGAGGGTAGAGAAAGCTTCCGGACGAGCTATTTTAGAAAAAGTTGCGGCCGCTGCGCGGACTCGTATTTCTGCTAGAGCACACAAAGATCTGCAACGCCGAAAGAGCGCTTTAGAAAATAGTTCGCTACCAACAAAATTATCCGATTGTCGATCCGATGACACGGCGAGAACCGAGTTATTTATTGTCGAAGGGGATTCCGCACTGGGGACAACGAAGGCAGCTCGCAATTCAGAATTTCAAGCTATCTTGCCGATACGCGGAAAAATCCTTAATGTTCAAAAGGCGTCCCTCTCACAGATGCTTGAAAATAACGAGTGCGCCTCAATAATTCAAGTTATTGGCGCCGGATCCGGCGCATCCTTCAAACTCGAAGATGCTAGGTATGGACGAGTTATTTTAATGTCAGATGCCGACGTGGATGGTGCTCATATTCGATGCCTCCTCTTGACTCTTGTTTACCGTTACATGCGTCCACTTATTAGTGAAGGGCGAGTATTTGCCGCGATACCTCCATTGCATCGAATAGATGTAATCGGTGGCAAGAAGGGGGAGATGTACTACACATACTCCGACGAAGAGATGCGGAAAGTTTTAAGTGATCTGACGAAGAGTGGTAAGCGCTGGAAAGAACCTGTACAGCGCTACAAAGGTTTGGGCGAGATGGATGCCAATCAATTACGAGAAACCACCATGGATCCAGAACGCCGGACTTTACGCCGAGTCACCATGGAGGATATAAAGGCAGCTGAGGCAACCTTTGAACTTCTAATGGGTAATGAAGTCGCCCCGCGTAAAGAATTTATTTCTACCGCAGAGATTAATCGTGATCGGATCGACGCTTAGTACCAATACTTTAAACCTAGGAGGAGCCAATTCGGGTCCGACGAGGAGTCGCAAAACTCTTTGAAACGACCGTGAGCTCCAGAGAGACCTGTCTTTTTATCTTCTCCTCACTGGAGAGCAGAGTTTTTAATTCCTTGATTGTTGCGTTGAGTTGTGACTGTTCCTCCTCTAGCTCGAGTTTGCTCACCTTGGTCAATCGTCGCAATGGCATATCCAGGATGTAGGTCGCCTGTTCACCGTTCAATTTAAAACTCTTTATCAGTGCTAATTTGGCGATCTGAGCATCCTCGGCAGCGCGAATTATTTTGATTACTTTATCGATATCGATGATCGCTTTTAGTAAACCGTCTACCAGGATGAGGCGACTTTCTGCCCTTGCCTTGCGGAACTCAGATCGACGCCGAACAACTTCTATCCGGTGAGCGATAAATACCTGGAGTAACTCTTTAAGACCTAAAGTCAATGGCTTTCCATCTACCAAGGCAACAGCGTTTACCGAAAATTGGTCCTCCAAAGGGGTTAGTTTGTAAAGTTTTTCCAGTATCTCCTCTGCCTCGTATCCATTTTTAATTTCGATAACTACTTTTGTGCCCTGCTGGCCATCTGAGAGATCAATAATGTCTGAAATTCCTAGAACTTTCTTGGATTTAACGAGGTCCGCTATTTTTTCAACTACCTTTTCAGGACCAATGTTAAAAGGAAATTCTGTGATCACTATTCCCTGTTTGCGAGAAGTGACTTTCTCGATAACCGCCGTGGCGCGGACTTTAAATGATCCTCGCCCAGTTGCGTAGGCATCGTGAACGCCCTCGAGACCAATAATCTCCCCACCCGTTGGAAAGTCTGGTGCGGGAACGTACTTCATGAGCGATTTCAGCGTCGCGTTTGGATTATCGATTAGATATTTTGCAGCGGCCACCACCTCACCAAGGTTGTGTGGAGCCATATTGGTTGCCATTCCAACGGCGATTCCGGTAGCCCCGTTAACCAAGAGATTGGGAAATGCGGCGGGAAGCACCAGTGGCTCCAAAAGTTGACCATCGTAATTTCCACCAAAATCAACGGTATTTTCATCGGCTTCATTGACCATGGCCATAGCAGCCGCGGCAAGTCTTGCTTCGGTGTAGCGCATCGCGGCGGGTCCTGAGTCGAGTGAGCCGAAATTTCCATGGCCATCGATAAGTGGAAGTCTGGTGGTGAATGGTTGAGCGAGGCGTACAGCCGCGTCATAGATCGCGCCATCACCGTGAGGATGCAATTTACCCATCACTTCACCGACAACTCGGGCACATTTGACATGACCTTTCTCTGGCCGCAACCCCATTTCAAACATTTGATGCAAAATTCGACGTTGGACGGGTTTAAGCCCATCGCGGGCATCTGGAAGCGCTCGCGAGTAAATGACTGAGTACGCGTACTCTAGAAAAGAATCCGACATCTCCTGAGACACATCGATATCTAGGATCTTGCCTGGATTCTCTCCAGCTTTTGGAAGAACGGCTTTGGGGGTGCGTGCCATGGCGCGTATCTTGCCACGCAATTTACGGCAGTATGGGGAGGTGGGCTTTGGACTAGCGGATCTGTCACAATCGATCTTCAACTCTCTTGGATTGCCCGGCGTTCACAATAGATTGGAGTTGCCACCTTCTAGGCGCACTTGCCTACTTTTGATTGATGGAATGGGATCTCAACTACTCAACAGTTACGGTGGGCAGTTTCCAATATTTTCAACGCCAGAACGAACCATAAATCTGACCTCTCATTTTCCTTCGACTACGGTCACAAATCTCACAAGTTTGGGAACTGGAGAATTTCCTGGAGTACATGGGATGTTGGGCTACACCGTTCGTGTACCCAATTCTGGAAATCCTGGTCGGTTGCTAAATGCTCTCAAATGGGATGAACGAGTCGATCCACTTATCTGGCAAAAAATTCCTACCCTCTTTGAACGTGCCATGTCACATGGAATCTCAGTGACGAATATTGCAGAGAAACGTTACGAGGGAAGTGCCTTTACTCAGGCGGCACTTCGAGGAGCCCACTACGTCGGTGCCAATCGAGCCGGGGAGATGATCCAAGCGACAAAATCTGCACTATCTGAACCAAATTCATTTGCGTACCTTTATATAAATGCTTTAGATCATGCGGGCCATAGCGATGGAGTGGGAAGTGAGAAGTGGTTGATCGCACTCAAAAATATCTCCGAATTAATTGCCGCACTGGCAGAACGTTTGCCTAACAACACTGATTTTTATGTGACTGCTGATCACGGAATGGTAAATGTCGGTGAGAAGATTGTTTTAGGTGTTGACAACGATCTTATGAAGAACATCTCGCTGGTCGGAGGGGAGCCGCGAGCTCGCCATATGTACGTAAATGAGGGAGCACTCTCTGAAACCGTTGCACAATGGCGAGAATTTTTTGGAGAGCGGGCGACGATTTATTCCAGGGAAGAGATGCTCGAGAACTCCATATTTGGAGGGGTGATTTCCACGGAAAGTTTGGAACGTATGGGTGATTTTATGGCGATCGCCCATCAAGAAGTTATTTTGATTGATCCCACCAGAGTTGCGCCTGAGAGTTCAATGGTCGGACACCATGGGGGAATTACGGAGGGTGAGACTGCTATTCCTCTTCTAAAGTTTCTTTAGATCCGCCAAACATGATGTCATCCCAGGAAGGGATCTTTAGTCGTTCTCCGACACCATCGCGAATATTCATAGCGATAGTTTCTCTTGAGTCAACGGTTTCTCGTACCGCAACTAGTCGAGGTGGTGGAGTAGTCGTTGGATAAACAATGCCATGCGAAGGTGAAGCGGATTGCAGGTCGAGTTCATCGCCCGAAATCCAGGCAGCACCATCATCGATTGCCTCAAGGTTGCGATTTGCAATGTCGAATGTCCAGTTGGCCTCATTTGTAGATCCGTCTTTTGCTGGATAAAACAACGCAATGTTCCACGCCCCATCTGGTAAACGCCAGGTATTCCATTCTACGAGCGTCATATCTACCCCGCGAGGAGCAAGGAGTGAAATTGTGGCTGTTACGAGAGTCGGAGCATGCTTTTCCTTGCGCAACTGGGCAGCGAGCGCTAAACCAATAACATATGCACGTTCTTGCAGAATGGGGCCAGAAAACTTCTCCACTTTTTCAGGAGACCAATCGGAGGTTCGTGCGATGGAATCGATGCTCTCACCTGACCGTAGTCTGGCTTGAATCTCTTTAACACTAACTAATGGCTGCTCATCGGTGGTGACCACTGCGACGAGCCTGGGTTGATTAATCAGTGTTCTCAGTTGATCATTTATTGGGAGTCGGTGCTTCGTACCATCATGAGTTTCTAGTAAGAGTTCGCTTCCCTCTTCAGATCGTCCAATCAATCGAATTTCGCTCACGGGCAAAGAGTGCCACAAGTGTGGGCTGTTAGTTGGGATTTCTTGACCATCTGAGCTTAATGATCTGAAATTCTGCGCCACGTTCGCAAGTACGGAAGCGTGGCAAGATTTGCTAGAAATAGGCAGGCTATTGGAATAACGAAGGCTTTGCTAGCGCCTTGAGAGTCAATGATATGTCCGGTTAGCGTTCCGGGAAGTGCTCCTCCAAGGGAGAGCCCGGCAATTACCCAGGCCAGCGTTTCAGTGACTTTCTCGGGTGGTACCGATTTTTCGGCCACGTTGTATCCGGCGACAATGAGCGGGGCAACTCCGATTCCTGAAAGAAATAGGGCAGCGGTCAAAATATACATGGAGTGTATGTAGAAAAATGGCAGTGAGAGCAGAAGTATGAAACCCAGATTGAGTCGAAAGCGAGATGCATCACTCAGACGCCATTTGATAGTTCCATTGAAGATTGCTGCCAGCCCGCTTCCTGCGGCCCACACAGCTAGAACCAATCCCGTATAAGAGGCATCGTGGTGTTGTTGCGCATAGCCGACGACGGTGAGATTGGTCGAACTAAAAAATGCTCCTAGAAAAATAAAGGGAAAAAATACTGCCTGGACTACCGGCATAGCCAATACAAAACCGTGTTCCCCTTCACTATCTTTTTTGTAGGGGGCTGGTTCCGTCGATCGTTGCGAGATGAAGAGGGTGGTTCCAACAGCCATGAATGAGAATCCAAGGACCATACCCGCAGCGGGTGAGATAAAAGTGGCAGCAGAGGTTGCAACGATAGGACCGATGATAAAGATAATTTCATCCATGAGGGCTTCATAGGAATAAGCGGTATTTATCTGAACTCGATCTTCGCCCAGAACCCAAAGCCAGCGACGTCTTGTGAGCCCACCAATATTGGGTAGAAACATCTCCGAGATAAATATCGAAGTCATCCAGATATAAGTTGGAGCGTGGTTGCTGATAGCGATGAGAAATATCAGATCGAAGATAATGTAAAAAGGAACGGTGAATCGAAGTACTCGACGTTGCCCCAATCGATCCGCGTAACGCGACCAGGTAGGACTAAATACCGTAGAAATTAAGGATGCCCCCGTAGCGACCGTTCCCGCTAAGGTGTAAGAGTGCTTTACATGGACAATTACAAAGGTAATGGCAAGAAGAGTCATAGAAATTGGAAGTCGAGCTATGGATCCCGCGATCGAGAATCGCAACGCTCCAGGAACCGTGAAAAGTTTGCGATACGGAGAAAACATACCTAGATTCTATCCATGAACTCGACCGTCCAATTTGAGCAAGTTAACGAATTATTAACCCTTGCACGTCGCATTGCGATGAGTGCTGGTGAACTTCTATGCGATCGACCTGAAAATTTTGATCTCAATCAAGTACATCAAAAGAGTTCGGCGCGTGATTTCGCTACACATATGGATCATGCCAGTGAGAAGCTCATTGTGAATTCACTTCTGACCGCCCGGCCAGATGATGGAATTATTGGAGAAGAGGGCGCCAGTCGGGAATCAAACTCGGGAATAACCTGGGTGATAGATCCCATCGACGGAACGGTGAATTACTTTTACAACTTGCCCGGATGGAATATCAGTATTGCCGCCAAAGATAGCCTAGGAGTTTTTCTTGGAATCGTTTACGCCCCGACCCTTAATTCAATGTGGTACGCGCTCCGAGGGGGTGGAGCCTTTCTGAACGATAAGCCGATTCATTGTTCACGAGTCGAAGAGTTGGAAGAATCTTTGATCGCCACCGGATTCTCCTATGACCTAGAAGAGCGGGTGAGGCAGGGACAGAAGATCGCCTCCCTAATTCCAAGAGTTCGAGATATTCGGCGCAACGGAGCGGCTGCAGTGGACCTCTGTAATGTTGCCAGTGGCGCTGTGGATGGCTACTTTGAGAGTGGGCTTAAAGAGTGGGATCTAGCGGCTGGGGGGCTAATCGCCCGCGAAGCGGGAGCGCTGGTCACGGGGCGAAATGGCACACAGGCGGGGGAGAGGATGGTTATCGCCGCTGGGCCGATTCTTCATCCGCTCCTGACGCTCGAAATTGGCTAGCCCTGCCTGTCTGTGGCAAGATACGAACTTCGAAGTCGTCACCTCAGCTGAGGTTTCCATAAGCAAAGGATTACCCATGAACGTTCTGGATGCGGTTGATGCCGCCTCGCTCAAAAAGGGCATTATTAATTTCCGCTCTGGCGATGAGATCAAGATCCACGTTCGGGTTATTGAAGGCGCCAAGAGCCGTATTCAGGTCTTCCAAGGTGTAGTTATTCGCCGTCAGGGTGCAGGCGTTCGCGAGACCTTCACAATTCGCAAGCTTTCTTATGGGGTTGGAGTAGAACGTACTTTCCCGGTTCACACTCCCGTGATTGAAAAGTTTGAAATGGTTCGTCGCGGAGATGTTCGTCGCGCCAAGTTGTACTACCTTCGCGACCTACGCGGAAAGGCTGCCAAGATCAAGGAGCGCCGGGGCGCGAACAATGAATTTATTGTTGAAGAGGCAATTGTTGAAGAGGTCGTCGTGGCTGAAGTAATTGTTGAAGAGGTCGTCGTAGCTGAAGTAATTGTTGAAGAGGTCGTCGTAGCTGAAGTAGTTGCTCAAGATGCTCCTGCAGAATCTGAGACCCCAGCAGAACACGCATAGCGGCCCGCAACATGCGCCTTCCCAAAAGGGGCTCGTTACTTCGAGAAGTTCCGATTATTGTTTTATCGGCGCTCGTCGTTGCTGTCATCATAAAAACTTTTTTGGTCCATTTCTTCTTTGTTCCTTCCGGCTCGATGCAAAACACTCTAGGCATTGGTGATCGTATTGCCGTAAATAAGTTATCTGCCATGTTTAGTGAAATCCGTCGCGGGGAGGTCGTGGTCTTTAAAGATCCCTCCAATTGGTTGGGTTCTGCCCCACAAGCGTCGGGAAATGTATTTATACGAGACGTTAAAAGGGCTTTAGTAGATGTGGGCGTGATGCCCGATCCAGCAACTCAGTACTTGGTCAAGCGAGTTGTCGGTGTAGGTGGAGATCACGTCGTCTGCTGCGATGCCAGGGGACTATTGCAAATAAATGGCGCTGCGGTGAACGAAAATTATGTGTTTCCAGGAAATGCTCCCAGTGACTCCAAATTTAGTGTCACGGTACCCAAGGGTTTCATATGGGTAATGGGGGATCACAGGGGAGCCAGTGCTGATTCGCGTTTTCATACCGATGACATTCACAAGGGGTTTGTACCGTTAAATGATGTTGTTGGTCGAGCCGAATTTGTTGTGTGGCCACTCAACCATATTAAATTCCTGCCCGTGGGTCATGATTTATCAAAGGTTCCGGTTAAAAAGAGCCCTTAATGGTGGGGATTGAATCGTCACTTCGCCAGAGTGGAATAACGCTCATCGCGGGAGTCGATGAAGCCGGTCGTGGTGCATGTGCAGGACCACTCGTCGTCGCTGCCTTAATTCTTAAGAACCCTGACTCACCGATGTTGGCGGGTGTCCGCGACTCCAAGACATTGAGCGAAAAAGTCCGAGCAGAACTCTTTGATGTAATCCTAAGTCAAGCTCTGAGTTACTCAATTATCGAGATATCGCCGCGAGAGATTGATATGTTCGGCTTACATAAAACTAATCTTGAAGGAATGCGAAGAGCGGTAAATTCGCTAAATAACGCACCAGAATATGTATTGACAGATGGATATCCGATTGAAGGTCTAGCTATACCGAGTTTGGCGGTTTGGAAAGGCGACCAAGTCTCCTTAACTATTAGCGCGGCCTCTATCTTGGCCAAGGTTTACCGCGATCGCATCATGGTGGAGATGGAAGATACCCATCCTGGTTATGGCTTTGCCAGACATAAGGGTTATATAACCTCTCATCACAGCGCGCTACTTTCAAAATTAGGTGTTACCGAGATCCATCGTAGGAGTTTTTCAAATGTAGCTGCGCTCATCAACAAGCAATAATTTTCAACATTTTTCGGCAGAATCAATTTGTCGGAGTGCGTCGTAAATTATTTTGACGCCATGACTTCACGGGCTGCAACTCAGGGCCGATTCGGTGTGGTGGCCATGAACTGACCATCCACAACACTTAGTTATTCCTCGAAACTCACTTGGGTTGCCCAAAAGTCAGCCGATGGCGCGTCTGCGGCATCGGCTGACTCTTCGCGCACTGGCAGTTCCATTTCATCATCGCCAATGAAACACTTGATGCATCTGACTTCACCGTCAACGCTTAGTTGAAAATCGTGATCGCACATAACTCCACCTCATCTTTAAGCAT
>JAYVUF010000178.1:0-6060 GCA_043788135.1 Actinomycetes bacterium | reverse complement strand
ATGCGTCAGGGCCAAAGGCGGTTTCGGGGTGGGTGGGGTAGTAGCGGTGTTATTTCTCATATGACTGGTATCTGGAGATGTAGTAATCAGCGATTTGCTCAACCACGGCGTGGACTTGTGGCAGACCGCCACCGTACACTTTCTGAATACGACGACGGGGGACAGCGTTGCAACATGCTTGCCAAGCCTCAGGATGGACTTGATGCATAGTAATAATGTCGGTCACAGATTTCAGGTTGGGTGCGTGTCCTGCGTTGGTATTGTGAAAGAAAAACTCCATACCCTTCCCCCGCAAGATGGTGATAGTTGGCTCTTCTAAGAAAGCGGCGGCTTGCTTGGGTTGTATTCCTAGAATGGCCACTTTCACACGGTCCAATGATGGGGCCTTAGCGTATTTAGTAGCAGCTAGGTGCTTGAAACTCTTTAATTCCTTCGTTTCAGGGGCGTAACGGGTGCATGAGGAGTCCGTTGGGATTGCTTTAGGTGCTTCTGGTTTACCGGCAGGCTTTGGTAGTTCTTGGCAGGCTTCTGGTTTGGGGTCAGGGGTGGGCGTCTCCTGTGGCGTTGCGGTCTGCTGCCCCAACCAACCTCGCACGGCGTCCAGAAAAAGGGCTACACTGGCCATCACGTCAGGGGGTACATTAAGAACAATCTGAATGTCTTGATCAGCGCTGGTATTCGGTGCGGGTGCTATAGGGGGTGTCGCGGCTATAGGGGGTGTCGCGGAAGTACCCAGCATAGAAGGTTTTGGGACTTTGATGGCTTGTCTAAGCTCCGCTGGGAATTTCTCATATATGTTCTGGAAAACGCGGCGACGTTCTGGTAGTAGGACCTTTTGAATGGCTTCTATAAATTTACTGTCAATTTTCTGCCCAGGTATGGCCTGACGGAATGCCTCCACCATAACCTGTTGTTTTTCCTCCGCAGACCAGAAAATCTTCACACCTTTCTTCCCAAAAACAACTCCTGGGAGGTTTTCTCCCAATACCAGCTTCACTGCCTTAGATACATCGGTCCATGCTTTGAACTTGCGCCTACGATCTGCGGGGAGCGCCTCTTGTGCTTTGGCAAAATCAGCAAACAGGAGGGTGTTCCCCTTCACAGCCACGGTTTTTTGTAAGGCACTAATAACAGTAGCCATTTCCATCAAAGTCCATTTTGGTTTCATCCAACAAAATAATGGATGACCCGAATTTGGTCAACTTATTATCTATCTATATAAAAAGTAAAACTCCCGAGATGCATTATTCTACCTTGAGCCATGCAGGGACAGTTTTTGATTTTCTTACCACTCTGACAAGGACACGGTTCATTGCGTTCGAACACTTGTTTTTGGAGAATCTCCCTAAGACGGAACCAGTTTTTCACAGATTTGGTAATATTGCCTTTACGCATCTTGGCTCGGCAGTCCTTACACCATAGATAAAAATCAGACACGAGTTTCCCTAATTCTGGGTCTTCGATCTCGAAAGGCGTGGGCAGCATCATAAAAAAGCAACCCTCCTTGATACATCATACGGGTGGCCCTTATCCAAGCCTTCAAGGGTAAAAGGCAATATTTCCCCGTCTTTATCTTCCCACACATACACCGTCCACCATTCCAGCCCGCGTCTCGATATCGGTTTCTTGATATACTGATACCTTGGTGGTGTCTTTTCGGAAGATTCTGTCGAAGTTGTCTCCATAACGTTTCTGATCAACTTTGCGCGGTTTATCCCCCTTGCCAGCTTGGTCGTGCATAGCGCGTCTTTTCATATATGACCTAAAGTTGCAGCGGCTAAGATGATGCTGGAAACTTTCGTGTTTGTCGGATGTGGCTTGTTGAGCAGGCCCTGGAAGGCCAAATTCATTCTATCCCTCTTCCGTTCTGCTTCGACACGTTCCAGAATGAAGTGGCATCGCTTATACTTCTTACCACTCCCGCAGGAGCAAAGTTGATTGCGAGGCCACATGAGCGGTGGTGTGTTATGCAACAATAGCATCGGCTTCAATCATCAGTGCTTTACCTTTGGGGGTGGCACGGATAACGCGGCGACGGGGATCTTCAAGATCAGGCTCGAACTGCGCCAAACCCTCCTTCTCCAGATTTTTGCATAAGTGGGAGACATTAGCGGTGGAACACCCAGTCAGCTTGCGGAATTCTCCCACTGGCTTCCCATCGAGACGCAACATGCGCAAGGCAGATGGGGATATGTTTTTAATAAGGAACAGCAAAAGCTGGTCCACGACTGGTATAGGGGTGTCGGTATTCATTTGAGTTTTTTGTAAGCGGTACCACGCTTGATACGCGCATTGATTTTCTTTTGGTTAATTTTGGCTAGGTCCTCTAGAGTGAGTCCCATCTCGTGGGCGGTAGCAGTAAGGTAAAAAAGAACGTCACTAAGCTCACCCTTCATTTTCCTCTGTGTCGAGGGGCTGATGTCTCCCCATTTGATAGTTACGTGGTGCCGGTGCCGGAACACCTTCACTAAATCATTAGCCACTTCACCAGCTTCACCAGCTAAACCCATCACTGGGTAAGTCATCCCGCCTGGGTATTTGGTAACTTTGTCTAGCCAAGCTTCGTAAGTTCGAAGCGGAGTCAGGTCCAACTGCAGCATATCGTCTTCCGACTCGTACGCCAAGGAGATATGGGAAACCAAAGCATCCTCAATGCGACATTTCTTTAGCTTTTTGATAGTTGGCATTGGTTGTGAAGGTGAATGGCTCCGAGAAGCCCTGATAAATTTAACACATCAGCGGGAAGGGCGCAATAATCGTCCCATTGCACTTCGCCTTTGCCCTCTATACGTGCTACCAGTTCTCCAGCGGGACCAAGCCGGTAGTATCTTACCAGACGCAAGCTGTCTGAGATAGTGTCTTGGTCTAAGGCAATGCTAACATTTACGTCTGTGTCTCGATATATAGGGACGTGACGACCTACTTCATCACGGAAGGCGGCATACATCCATGGGTACGAGGAACGAATGGTTAAGGTCACATATCGAACGCGTTTCGCCGTATTATGGGTGGTGTCTAATACGGTTTCCGTGCTAGCCCCCATTTTTTGGGCCGCTCTTTCGTAAGCCTCCAGGATGGCACCGACACCAATTGGGTTGCCGGAAATCAATAAGGTGACATTTCCATCAAAGAATTGTTTCACGTTGGCGCGAAAATAACTCTTTCCTTTGATCATCTTCCCGTCCTCTTGGAAAAGCTTCCCGTCTTCCCCTTTGCTATTATTGGACTTGTAAACCAGTCTCCAGATATCTGGCAGAATTTTAGCAAATCCCATGATGGAGGACATGTGGACGATGAAGACCATAGCATCCACTACCGCGTCAGATACAATAGTAAAGCACTCCCCATCTGACTTATTCTCACAAAATTCTCCATCGTGGTTTGGGGCAAGCGCCTCCGATGCCTCCGCCTGCAACTCCTCATGAAAGAATCCTTGATATAACGCCAATACTTTGGGGTCGAACCCATGTGGTAGCGCATGAGCGGGCAATTTCCACCTTTGGCGGAAAGCAGTGATGTCGTTGACCAGAGACTCCATGTTGATTAAGAAATCAAGTTACTTATTACGACGAATTTCAATTAGCAGATTCGCTGCTATTTTGACAGTGTATGTGTCAGCACCGTCACTTTGGATTTGGGCCTGTGCCAGAACGTTATTGCGCACACCGAGCGCACCAGTGGATGTTAGGCACATGGGTTTGGTGACGAACTTCGGCGATCTGGTCCCGATGGTAGCTTTGATGTGATTGGGGTGGGTGACGAATAAGAACCGGCTACGAGCATCTGTCAAAACGACCACGGCGGCTGTGTGCGGACGAAATCCTGCGGCTACCATTATATCCCCTGGAATGGTGATGCGGTCTGTCTTATATCTGATCACAGCTTCCATTGCCTTAGCCACAGGAGCCTTATTACCTCTTTTAGCCTTAATTGGAGAGACTTCTGGAGTGCGTTCCAGTCTTCCGGTTTCATTCTGTGGAAGGGGTACTTCAACCACACCCTGGGAGACGCCCAGCATTGGAGTACCATGCCACCCGATTTCGCGATTGACATAATACTCTGTCTGACGCAGGATTTGGGCGTCTGCGTCAGGAACACTAATGATGTGTTCTGGAGAGCAGAAGAGTTCGATAATACGTTGATCTTGCTTACGACCATAGGTATTCTCCACATACTGCCATGGGGCGGTGTGTAATCCTGCAGCACATCCAACACGCGGATTAAGGTCACACTCCGATCTTGGGACCGAAGTTGTGGTACCCACGATATTCAAAGTCTTGCGATCATAATGAGAAGTCCAGTTCGAGTTGACGCTCTTGTAGAGGACGAAGCGACCGTCATCGAGAATGAAAACGTTGTTCTTGACAATATGATGGCATAGCTGCTGAATCACCCAAGGCTCGGGATTGTTTTTGAGACGCTGCCACAGTTCAATGAATGGTTTGATACTAGCTCCTACACTGATCATCTCATTCATCTTGCGACGGAAGGCGTCGGGAAGGATATCGCCGTTAGCTGTAATCAGCTTATTGTCCACGACACTGACTTCGCCTCCAGTCCGAGCGCCAATACGCAGATCAGGGTCCAACTCATTCATCACACCCTCCCAATTTTCCGCCTTCGCCATCTCCTTGATGTGTTCGAATCTGGCAGGGTCGTCGTGCATCTTGCACGATAAGGTGCGGCTCGGCGTTCCAGTAACAAAAAGAGCTAAATCGTGAGTGATGATGTGTTTCATAATAGATGTTAATTTAATGTTTAATGTGTGTCAAGGGTTATCATGATAGCTTGATATCAGCCCACGTCAGCCGTGATTTGGGTTTCATATATCTCAAGACTTGGGTTAATTCTTTCCACTCGCTTATGGAGTGACAATTACTAGGATTAATAAAATTCGGGTAAACCCGTCGAATCAGGGAGCAAGGGTTAGGTGTCCATGAATGGAACTTGTCTGGAGTGCACCCTTCCCAC
The DNA here is from genome assembly GCA_043788135.1 of Actinomycetes bacterium. Lineage (GTDB taxonomy): Bacteria > Actinomycetota > Actinomycetes > Nanopelagicales > Nanopelagicaceae > PALSA-747. The sequence continues at coordinate 1,089 of JAYVUF010000178.1, read as the reverse complement.
TGTGACGTTGCGAGCTTCCAAAATCTGTCTTTCAACCGGCTGAAAGCGGGGAGTGATAATATTAATCTCCATCTATATTTTTCACCTTTATCAAAAATAACGAGGAGACGTTGCTTGCGTTGGTCTGATCGACAGGCCCACAATGCTTTAAGCTTGGCTCTTTGTAGCTTTAACGTTGCAAAGGATGCGTAAGGTTTCAACTTATGGGTAGCTTGTAACAGATTTTGTCTAAGTCCTTTGTGCCATCGGGTCCACTGGAAAAGAATCACTTTTTCTCCCTCCCTCAAGTCTAGGGTGAGGCGCTTTTTGTCTATATCCACCGTCCTATTCTTGTAGTAATAAGCAAAACGACCTTTGACTTTGGTGAGGTCGATTACCCCACTCTGCTTATGCATTTGCCTTGTCCGAAACTCTCCAGTACTCCAATAAACGATGTCCACGAGTTGAGCGGTGGATGGCTGAATTTTGACTTTCACCTTCAAAGTTTTGAGATCAGTCATCTGTAGGTCCAGACCTGGGTAGGTGATCAAAAGCTGCTCTTGGGCGGCTGGATTCTTGATGATGACTAGCTGGAGTCCCTCATAAACAAATTCTTCCCTACTAATAAGAACTTTAGCCATGGCTGTAGGGAAGGCTGTTCGGACGGAGTAAAAGAGGGGACGGTCTGGACTAATATAACTAGTCTTTTCTCTCCTCAAGTTACCCTTAAAGTCGCTTCGGATGCTCCAGATAGTGACGCCCTTGCAGTCTATGATCCTTGATGCGATTAAATCGCTTGGGGCAATTGTTCTACCCATCCATTTAGTCTCCTGAATCCCCATGTTGGCGGCTAGCTGAATGTATTCCGAGAAGTTCATCTGCCCCACTCCTACTGTCTCCAGTTGGGCGGCAGCTTGCTCTTGATAAAGGCCATATCGCGCTATCAGTTGCGGGGCAGCTTTATCATAGTCAATGTTCTCTCTAGTAGGAAGGACCGCCACTTCACCAGTCTTAAAAAACATGACTAAGGCATGATCACCAGAATGTGAGATTCCAATACGGACTAAGGCCATATGGTCCAGCTTATATGGAATGTTACCAATTACTGCT
>JAYVUF010000177.1:0-3375 GCA_043788135.1 Actinomycetes bacterium | reverse complement strand
GAGGTGTATCAGCAATTATTGCGTTCATATGACGAAGGTGTCGCCGAATTCCTAGATCTAGAGCGGGTAAAGCCAAATACCCTGGGTAACACCCGAATGCTCCGCATTCTTTAAGTGGAGCTGTAAGGGCATAAATCTCAGCAAAATGCTGTTACAGGTAGACTGGTCCATGGAATAAGTTTCAGAAAGAAGGTGCCACCCATGTTTGAGCGCTTTACGGATAGGGCTCGCCGAGTAGTTGTACTCGCGCAAGAGGAAGCTCGCATGCTTAACCACAATTACATCGGTACTGAACATATCCTTTTGGGGCTAATCCATGAGGGCGAGGGTGTGGCCGCTAAGGGACTTGAAGCACTCGGTATCTCACTTGAAGCCGTGCGGTCACAGGTAGAGGAGATCATTGGCCAGGGTCAACAAGCCCCCTCGGGTCATATTCCATTTACTCCACGTGCCAAGAAGGTTTTAGAACTTTCATTACGTGAAGCGCTACAACTCGGACACAATTACATTGGTACCGAGCATATTCTTTTAGGTTTAATTCGTGAGGGCGAGGGTGTCGCTGCCCAAGTACTTAAAAAACTCGGCGCTGATCTCAATCGCGTTCGCCAACAAGTTATTCAATTGCTCTCTGGATATCAAGGTAAAGAAGCTGTGGCTCAGGGTGGACCGCAAGAAGGAACACCAACGACTTCTTTAGTTCTCGATCAGTTTGGACGCAATCTCACTCAAGCGGCACGTGAAGGAAAGCTTGATCCAGTTATTGGACGCGAAAAAGAGATTGAACGTGTGATGCAGGTTCTCTCCCGCCGCACTAAAAACAACCCAGTTCTCATTGGTGAACCAGGTGTTGGAAAAACCGCAATTGTGGAAGGGCTGGCCCAAGCAATAGTGAAGGGCGATATTCCAGAAACTTTGCGCGATAAGCAATTGTATTCACTGGATCTTGGTGCACTTGTTGCCGGTAGCCGTTACCGCGGAGATTTTGAAGAGCGGCTTAAGAAAGTCCTTAAAGAGATTCGTACTCGCGGAGATATCGTCTTGTTTATCGATGAGATTCACACTCTTGTTGGCGCTGGAGCAGCTGAAGGTGCAATTGATGCCGCCAGCATTTTGAAGCCAATGCTTGCTCGTGGCGAGTTGCAGACAATTGGTGCGACGACTCTTGATGAGTATCGCAAGCATTTGGAGAAGGACGCTGCCCTTGAGCGCCGCTTCCAACCAATTCAAGTTGCTGAACCAACTTTGAGTCACACCATCGAAATTCTTAAAGGCCTGCGCGATCGCTACGAAACTCATCACAAAGTTTCTATATCGGATTCCGCGTTGGTCTCGGCGGCGACGCTCGCTGATCGATACATATCAGACCGCTTCTTACCAGATAAAGCAATTGATCTGATTGATGAGGCTGGTTCTCGTCTGCGCATACGCCGCATGACTGCTCCACCTGAGTTGCGGGAATTTGACGAGAAGATTGCCAAGGCACGTCGCGATAAAGAGTCAGCCATTGATGATCAAGATTTCGAAAAGGCAGCTTCCTTCCGCGATAAAGAAAAGACCTTGATAGCTGAGAAAAGTGAGCGCGAAAAAACTTGGAAAGCCGGTGATTTGGATGTTGTTGCCGAAGTTGATGAAGAGTTGATCGCCGAAGTTCTCTCTCATTCAACAGGTATTCCAGTCTTTAAATTGACGGAAGAAGAAACTGCTCGTTTACTGCGAATGGAAGATGAACTTCATCGCCGCGTGATCGGACAGAATCAGGCGATTCGTGCGCTATCACAAGCCATTCGCCGTACTCGCGCCGGACTTAAAGATCCCAAGCGACCTGGTGGCTCATTTATCTTTGCCGGTCCATCTGGAGTTGGAAAAACCGAGCTCTCTCGCACTTTGGCGGCTTTCCTCTTCGGTGATCAAGATGCCTTAATCCAACTTGATATGTCTGAATATTCTGAGAAGCACACTGCTTCAAGGTTATTTGGTGCACCTCCAGGTTATGTTGGATATGACGAGGGTGGACAGTTAACCGAAAAAGTTCGACGCAAGCCTTTCTCCGTGGTTCTCTTCGATGAAATCGAAAAGGCTCACCCAGATATTTTCAACGCACTCCTTCAAGTTCTTGAAGATGGACGTCTCACCGACGCTCAGGGACGCGTCGTTGATTTTAAGAACACCGTCATCATCATGACAACTAACCTTGGTACTCGAGATATCTCGAAAACACTGGGACTTGGATTCCATAATTCGGCTGATGTACTCGGTAACTATGAGCGCATGAAGGGCAAGGTAACGGATGAGCTAAAAACTCACTTCCGCCCTGAGTTCCTCAACCGTATCGATGAAGTCGTTGTCTTCCATCAATTGTCAGAGGATGAGATTATTCAAATCGTTGATTTGATGATTGCAAATCTCGATGAACGCCTACGCGCAAAAGATATGGGTATTGAACTTACGAGTACGGCCAAAGCACTTCTTGCCAAACGCGGCTATGACCCAGTTCTGGGGGCTCGCCCACTGCGCCGCACCATTCAGCGCGAGATCGAGGATATTCTCTCTGAGAAGATTCTTTTTGGCGATGTAAAACCGGGGGAGATTACCTTGGTTGATGTTGAAACTATCGATGAGAAAGAGATATTCACCTTCAAAGGCATTGCTAAGTCCACGATGCCAGATACTCCTGGTGATCTGGAAGGCGTTGCCAACTCCAATTAATTGCACATTAATCTGGAAGGCGAAAACTATTGCCGGTGGTCTCAATGAGGCCATCGGCAATTAGTGTCTTTAAGGCCTTTTCAATCTGAGAACTATCACTCCACATTGCGTTAATTGTGATTCGACTCAATGAACTATTTTCACGAAGCGCTTGCACGATCACACCTCTACATTGGCGATCTGTGCCAATCCATGAGTGAGATTTACGGAGAACTTCTGATTCTGGGTATCCCAAATTACGCCAAGAGCATTGCTCTCTGAGTGGGCAACTGACACAAGATGGGTTTTTAGCGGTACAGATTAAAGCGCCAAACTCCATAGTCGCAGCTGCCCAGATGGCACCATTCATGGGAATCAATGAGGTGCGAAGTTGGCGTTCTACCTGTGAAAGTGCAAATTTTGGACGCTGGTCACCATCGAGAACTCGAGCAAAGAGCCGGCGAATATTCACATCTAAAACCAGCACAGATTTATCAAATGCAAAAGCTGCAATTGCCGCTGCCGTGTATTCACCCACGCCAGGCAGTGAGCGTAGAATTTCGATTTCACTTGGCACTGTATTCTGGAAACGATCGGCGATCACGCTTGCAGATTCCTTTAGTCGCAGAGCTCGCCGGGGATAGCCAAGGCGACCCCAAGCGGTAATAACTTCAGATTTCTTGGCAGAGG
>JAYVUF010000176.1:0-4167 GCA_043788135.1 Actinomycetes bacterium | reverse complement strand
ATTGCGGCGACATCGCTTTTGGTGATCGCCTTCGCAATTAGCTATGCCATCGTGCGAGTCGGGCAAGTGGTAGATGAGATCCACGAGACGGTTAAGAGCGTCAACCGTCTTGTTGCAAACGCCGAATCTTTCACCGATAAGGTAACAGGTTCGATTTCTAACCTCATTGAGAAGAATTCGGGGCTTTTGAAAATAGTTGGTAAATTGGTAACAACTTTTGCGGGCAAGAAATTCTCTCGCTCCCATGGGGCCAATGAGGAGCACGAGTAGTAGGTGGAATCCGCTGAAATTAGAGCGCGTTGGTTGCGCTTCTTTGAGTCTAACAACGCCCTGAAACTACATCACACGGTCGTCCCATCCGCATCCTTAATAGCCGATGATCCAAATTTACTTCTCGTAAATGCTGGAATGGTTCCGTTCAAACCATACTTCTTGGGAGAGGTAAAACCACCTTTTACCCGAGCAACTTCGGTTCAAAAATGTGTTCGAACACTCGACATTGATGAGGTGGGAAAGACCACAAGACACGCATCCTTCTTTCAAATGTGTGGAAATTTCTCCTTTGGAGATTACTTTAAGGAAGGCGCCATTGTGATGGCGTGGGAATTGCTCACGAAGCCAATCTCAGATGGTGGATTTGGATTTCCCGAAGAGAAACTCTGGGTCACGGTCTACCTCAACGATGACGAAGCGGCGGATATCTGGCATAAGAAAGTAGGAGTGCCAAAAGAACGGATCCAGCGCCGAGGGATGGCAGATAATTTTTGGTCGATGGGGGTAGCGGGACCTTGTGGTCCCTGTTCTGAAATTTACTATGACCGTGGAGCTGCTTATGGACGTGAAGGTGGTCCGATTGCAGATGAAGATCGCTACCTTGAGGTCTGGAATCTGGTCTTTATGCAGAATATCCGCGCCGATGGTGGCAGTAAGGATGACTTTCCAATTGTTGGCGAACTACCTGCTAAGAATATCGATACCGGTCTCGGACTAGAACGTACCGCTGCCTTATTGCAAGGCGTTGAAAATATTTATGAAATTGATACAACTATGCAGATTCTAAAAAAAGCCTCAGAATTATCGGGAGTCGCATACGGAAAAGATTTCAAAGATGATGTCTCTCTTCGAGTGGTTGCCGACCACGCTCGTACCTCGATGATGTTGATCGGTGATGGCGTATTGCCTGGAAATGAGGGACGAGGATATGTCTTGCGTCGAATGATGCGACGCACCATTCGCAACATGCGAATCTTAGGAGCACCTGATGGGAATTCTGCGCAATTGTTGGAGGCATCCATTGGAGCAATGTCACCGCAATATCCGGAGTTGCTTGAAAAAAAAGCTCGGATATTAGAGATCACAAATGGAGAGGAAGATTCTTTCTTAACCACCCTAAAAAGTGGGACTCTAATATTTGATATGGCAGCGATGGATGCTAAGTCTTCAAAAAGTTCAATGCTCGTCGGGGAGACTGCATTTAAATTACATGACACCTATGGATTCCCATTTGATCTTACGCTGGAGATGGCTGTTGAAAGTGGCTTAAACGTAGATGAAGAGGGATTTCGGCGGTTGATGAAGGAGCAGAAGGATCGCGCAAAAGCGGATGCTAAAGTTAAGAAAAGTGGGCACACTGATCTGTCGGAGTATCGAAAAATTATTGATACTTTTGGTAAGACTGAATTTATTGGCTATCGAGATTTAGAAGGCGAAGCCAAAATCAAAGGAATTTTGGTTGATGGAGTAAGCGTTCAATCTGCCCATGAAGGTGAAGTTGAGGTTATTTTGAATCGCACTCCTTTTTATGCGGAGGGCGGAGGTCAGCTTTCAGACGGGGGAGTATTGCACCTCTCTGATGGCACGCGAGTTTTGATCGAAGATGTCCAGTCTCCAGTACCTGGCTTATATGTACACCGTGGTTCTATTCTCTCTGGATCTCTCGAACTCGAACAAGATCTTTATGCCGAGATTGATCAAGGTCGCCGAAAGGCAATTTCGCGCGCTCACACTGCCACCCATATGGTTCACAAAGCATTTAGAGAAGCACTGGGTGAAAGTGCAACTCAAGCGGGATCTGAGAATGCCCCTGGTCGTTTTAGATTTGATTTCCCGGCTCAAGGTGCAGTTCCTCCCAGCGTGCTTAATGAGGTTGAAGCTCGAGTAAATTCGCTTTTGATCGAAAATATGGAGGTAACATCAGAGGAGATGAGCCAACAGACTGCTCAAGCGATAGGTGCGATGGCTCTCTTCGGCGAGAAATATGGAGAGGTAGTGCGCGTAGTCAGTGTCGGGGATTGGGCACGTGAACTCTGCGGAGGCACACATGTTCATTCATCCGCAGAATTGGGCGTAGTTAAATTGCTGAGCGAATCATCGATTGGTGCCGGAGTTCGAAGGGTTGAGGCGTTGGTAGGCGCTGATGCCTTCTCTTATTTGGCACGTGAACATATTCTCTTAAATTCTTTGACTGAAATAATTAAGGGAGCTCGAGTTGAAGAACTTCCGATGAGAATTTCCGAACTCCTTAATAAATTCAAAGTTATTGAGAGAGAATTGGCTTCCTTTAAATCCGCCAAAGCTCTGGCTTCAGTCAATGACCTTGCGGGTAACTTTGAAGCGATCGGTACTCATCAAACGCTCTTGGTGCAGGTAGATAACGATATCTCTGCAGATGATTTACGCATCATGGCATTGGATCTGCGCAACCGTGGACCTGAAGTTGTTGTGGCTCTGTTTTCAACTCACAGCGATAAAGTCGTTCTAGTTGTAGCCGTTGGATCGCAGGCGATAGCCACAGGAATTAAAGCTGGCGCTCTTGTCAAAATAGGTTCGACAATACTTGGCGGCGGCGGAGGCGGTAAAGATGATTTCGCACAGGGTGGAGGGGATGATGCTTCCAAAATTATCTCTGCTATCAGCGAAATGAAGGTAGCGCTGGGTCGCATTTAGCCGATGAGAACAGGCCGGCGTTTAGCATTCGATTATGGTCAAGTTCGAATTGGAGTTGCCGTTAGTGATCTTTCGGGGTTGATTGCATCTCCGGTTGGGATCCTCCTGGCAGAGGATGTCACACTCAATCAACAATTGTTATCTCTTATTGCAGAATATGAACCGATTTACCTTATTGTGGGGGAACCGAAACACTTATCGGGAGGTTCGAGCCCTTCATTATTGGCAGCTCATGCCTTTGGCGAATTACTCATCACTTTATCGCAAGTGCCTGTGCATTTCATAGATGAACGCCTATCAACTATAAGTGCAGCCAAGAATCTTCGGAGAGTTGGACATAACGGCAAATCCAGCAAGCTGCTTATAGATGCAATGGCAGCCACGATGATCCTAGAGAGTGCTCTAGAGCGGGAGCGAATGGCGGGGCACCTTGATTAGGAATCCCAAACAGAGAAATTTGATCACGATATTCATTACATTATCTCTCATTTTAGTCACTCTCATCGTGCAGAGAGTTTCCACTTTGCATGCAAACGCCGATTACCCAATAGGTGTGGCCGGTCCAGATGTTCGGATTGTGGTCACAAAGGGAGAGACCGGTACTGCAATAGCCCAAGATTTGGCCTCCCAACATGTTGTACGAAAAGCCTCAACTTTAATACATAAAATAATCATAGGAAATATTGTGGGAATTGCACCTGGAATTCACCTTATTCAAAGCGTGATTCCTAGTGATAAGGCAATTAGCGAACTTCTGGATCAAAAACGAATTATCGACTCCATCTATGTTCTACCCGGTTCAACTGAGTCGGATATTCTCAAAGAATTGCGTCTGGTTACATCGCTCACGCAAAGGGATTCTCTTGCGACAATCGCTCCAGTTTATGCTAATTCTTCAAACTCCCTAGAAGGGCAATTGGCTCCAGATCAGTACTCTTTCCAACCTGGGACTACTACCCATGATGCTCTCGTGAATATGGTTTCAATCTTTTCACATCAAAGAGCGGTGACTCAATTGGATAAGGGGTATCACTCTTATTCTCCATATCAAGTACTAACAGTAGCTTCCATGGTCCAGGTGGAGGCGGATACCGTTGATTATGCCAAGGTTGCGCGGGTAATTTACAACAGGCTGCAAATAGGAATGCCTTTACAGTTAAATTCTACTGTTCAATATGCGCAGAACTTACGTGGTCAACTAGGCTTAAGCATTAAATCTAC
>JAYVUF010000175.1:0-16866 GCA_043788135.1 Actinomycetes bacterium | reverse complement strand
ATATGCCTTCCAACTTACATTTGCCGAAGTGAGCTGATTAAATATTGTGGGAACAGTTGATGGGTACACGGAACCTTGGAGAGTGTACGGATCTCCAGCGGCTTTAAATTGACCATAATTAGGATCTGCTTTGTCACTTATAACTGCACCTGCAGCATCTTTGTAGGTTGGACTATCAACCTGATGATCAAAAAGGGGGGCTTGACCTGATACGAGTGCGGAGTAATTATCTTGGCTGTAGTGACCAATTCCGTAGTAGTTTGTGAGGAGGGTACCTTGCGATGGCAAGGTCTTCCATAAATATGTGTTGTTATTTAACCCTGTAAACGTTGCATCATATGACTTGTTCTCCATAATGATGTACCAGATATGTTTTACCTTAGGTAGCGCTGCCGTTGCAGATTTGGAACTCTTTGACGAAGCTGTAGCCGAAGGAGTCAGCGAAGCAATTCCTAAAAGAAAAAAAGTCGCAACTGCGACCGAAACCAGAACGCGAAAAGTTTTACCATTTGTGCGAAAATTAGGGTGGGAAGAATTTATAAACTTTGTCATGACTCAAGTCAACTCAGCCAAAGTGGAAGTTGGCCAAACCGAAGGTAAACAAAAGTGGAACCTTGACCAAATGCTTAACTTTTCTGGAGAAATCTTCATTTAGACTTGACTGATGGAAGATGTGCTCAAGAACCCCTCGGTACAAAGAATAATCGCGGAGATGGCTGCAAAAAATGTTCTAGGTGAAGTAGTGGTACTCAGCGAGAGTGCTCGTTCAGCAGTCGAAGCCGCCACAGCGCTTGGAATAGAGGTCGGACAAATTGCCTCATCTATAGTCTTTAAACTTCCAAATGGTCGACCCCTGCTCGTTATAACTTCAGGAGCACATCGAGTCGATACCGTATTAGTGGCTAAAGAACTTGGAGTTGAAAAGCTTCATCGGGCAGATGCCGATTTTGTTAAGTCAGCCTCAGGAATCAGCATTGGTGGGGTCAGCCCATTTGGGTGGCAAACTGATGGAAGTTTGCAGAATCCCGATCCTGTGGTTCTCATTGATATCGCACTTGATTCCTTTGAAGTAATTTGGGCAGCCGCTGGACACCCACACGCAGTCTTTCCAACAAGTTTTGCCGAACTCTTAAAATGCACCCAAGCCAAACCTCTTAAAGTGGGAGTCTGACATCTCGATATGGTTCAATTACTCGTAGAAAGATTTATCTGGCGCTGCTGGTGAAACCTCATAGGACGCACGTGCGCATTAACACCCGACGCTAGGGTTATTTGACTTTAAAACTAACCGACACAGTAACTGTCACAGTTTTAGGGATTGTGGTTGTGTCATACAGGCCGCCAGCAGAGCTATCAACAGAATCTGGCGAAGTCACTTGAACTGGTCCACTCGAAACCGCAAGCATGCTCCCTAGTTTAGATCCAACCGCGTTAGTAATTGAAACTCCGCGAGCCTTGGCGTCAACCATGGCGCGGGCCAAAAGTGCAGGGCGAAGAGAAGCTAAATTAGATACATAAAATTGCGGACCATAATTATTAACATTCACCCCGGTTTGCAATAGCTTGCCGATCCCATTGCTCAATGAATTTACGAGATTTACATCTTGAGAACGAACGGTGACACTCTGAGTTGCTTGGTATGAAAGTATGCGACCAGTTTGATTCCCATTTACATATTCATAAATAGCATTTGTATTGACGCCACCAGATTGAATTCCCGAAGCGGTTATTCCACCCGCCGTTAAATACTTGATAAGTGCAGCAACGGTACTTTCCACCTTAGCAACAGCCGATCCTGCACTTTGCGAACTTTCCTGAGCGTTAAGGGTCCACACTGCGTTATCTGCAGTTGCACTGGTTCGAGCTTGCCCGGTAACAGTTACTGAATTTCCGGCACGTGCTGCCAACCCTTGACCAACAAGGCTCAAACCATATCCAATGCTTACCGCCAAAATCAGCGCGGATGCAATATATCCATAAAACTTATAGGGAAATTGGCGAGACTTATTTATTTCGTCCATACTTTAAGGGTATTACATCCACAGAGCGATCTGAGTCGTAACGAGAGGGCTATCTCTCCCCAATTGAACTTACTTGAGCGCCTTAAAGAAGAACTCGAGCGTTCTCTCCCAGGCCAAAGCGGCAGCGAGGGGCTCAAAAACTTCTGGGCGATCATCATTGAAAAATGCGTGTGCAGTTCCCGCATAATCAAGGGCGGTTGCCTCCCCACCTGCGCTTTTTATCTCAGCGAGCGCCTCTTGAATTCCAGGGGCGCTGGAGGTGCCATCCCCTTGCGCACAATGGATGAGCGCCGATTTACCTTGGTAATTCGCCCACTGAGGGGCATGGCGTTCCCAGGATGAGCCCGGGTAAAAACCAACTGTTGCAGAAATTTCAGGAGTCAGAGTGCCACTCCAAATTGCCAAACCTCCTCCCATGCAAAAGCCAATTACTCCCACATGATCAGTCGAAGTTTCTGGGAGAGATAGCAGGTAATTAGCTGCGTTGGTGATTTCTTGTCCTGCTGAATCCAGTTTCAACTCCATCATCAATTTCATTGCAGTATCCGGTTCAGTGGCTGCTTGACCATGATAAAGATCCGGAGCAAAGGCAACAAATCCCGCTGCAGCAAAGCGGTCAACTACATCGGTGATGTGGCCAACTAATCCCCACCACTCTTGAATCACGATTACCGCAGGACCGCTTCCTGAATCTGGCAATGCTAAGTAACCCTCACCTGAAACTCCGCCGTGTGTGTAGGTTAGATGCATACCCATGTTGTTACTCCTACTTCTTTGCGCTCTTAGTGTGACGACCAACGATAAAGCCTATGCCAAAACCTACAATTAAGAGGGTTAGAAAAATGACAGCGGTAACTCCTGGGCTATGGTCTTCTCCACCAACATCAGAAATGCGGGGACGGTTTGATCCGCTATCGCTATCTGCCCAAGCGCTCGTGGAGACGAGAGCGATCTGGATAAAGACGATCTGGATAAAGACGATGGCAGATATTGCTTTGACTTTCAAAGAACCCTCCTGAATGAGCGATGCTTAGAGTGTAACTATTGCTTGAGAGTGATGGGTAAGTACTTAAGAATATCTGAGGAGGTTATTGGATTTATTTCTTCTGCCGCCGCCTGTGCCGCCAGCGCATGAGCGCTTACAGCCTTAGTTACCACCTCCACAACTTCACGAAAAGAATCAGGTTTCCAACTAGCCAACATAGAGCCGATGAGCCCCGCCAAAATATCACCAGATCCAGCAGTCGCCAATTCAGGACCGGCTAAAGTGTCAATAACCACTAAGCCATTCGGCTCAGCAACAACGGTATGAAATCCCTTCAAAACAACCACGCAATTAAACGCACGCGCCATGGCAAGCGTACTTTCTTGACGACCTTTATCACCCTCCCCTATTACAAACCCCAACGCTCTGGCTTCCCCTTCGTGCGGGGTAATAACCACGAAGTCGGCTTTAATTTTCTTTGCTAATTTCATTGCAACGGCATCTAAGACCGCATAATGAGTACTGGGAATTGAACGAGTACGGAGAAGTTTTGGGGCTCCTGGACCAATAACCCAAGCATCGACTTTAATTTTTTTAACTTTTCTATGAACTACTACATCTGGATAGGCGCCTACAATTAAGTTCCGGGTAAAAGCGCTGTTATTAACAAAATTTATATAGCCTGCTCCGCCGCGCCTAGCCCCTCCAACACATAGCAGTGCTGCCCCTGCATAGCGAGAACTTCCTGCAAATACCGCCACAGTCCCATGCGAATACTTATGTGAATCCTTAGGTAGTTTCTTGATGAAATTCTGTTTCACACCAACGAGTATCCTCTTAATAAGAATCTTTTATTGCGTTCACTTATGTAAGCAACTTTTCCTATACCCCTTGTGCAGCGTTGAATCCGACTATTAATCATGACAAGCAAAGACACCATCCCTACGCGCAAACTGGGCTTGGGGTTTAGCTAGCTTTGGGTTGGAAAACCGAGATTGATTCCGCCGTGACTGGGATCCAACCAGCGACTGGTTATAACCTTCCCACGAGTGAAGAAGTGAAACCCTTCAATTCCGTGGGCATGGGAGTCACCAAAGAGCGAGGATTTCCAACCTCCAAATGAAAAATAAGCCACGGGAACAGGAATTGGGACATTAATCCCAATCATTCCTACTTCGACTTCATTTTGAAATCGTCTGGCAGCCCCGCCATCGTTGGTAAAGAGCGCTGTTCCATTTCCATATTCGTGGGCATTAATTAAAGCCACACCCTCTTCGTAGGAATGGACCCGCACTACGGACAACACTGGGCCAAATATTTCGTCGGTGTAAATACTCATATCCGTTGAAACATGATCAAATAGCGTCGGTCCGAGCCAAAATCCCCCCGGGTCACCATCAACGACGGGGTTTCGCCCGTCGACCACCAAGGTCGCTCCAGCTTCTATCCCAGCATCAACGTAACCCTTGACCTTGTCCCGATGTGCTCCAGTAACAAGTGGTCCCATATCGCAGCCGCGCCGTCCATCGCCGATTCGAAGTTGCGGCATCTTCTCCGCAATTCTCTTTACTAGCTCAGCGCCGATTGGTTCAACGGCTAACACAACCGAGATAGCCATACACCGTTCACCAGCTGACCCAAAACCAGCATTGATTGCTTGGTCTGCCGCCAAATCTAAATCCGCATCCGGCAGAACCAGCATATGATTTTTCGCGCCGCCTAGTGCTTGTACTCTTTTTTTATTCTTCGTGCCCATTTCATATATGTACTGTGCAATTGGGGTTGAACCGACGAAGGAGATGCTCTTTATTTTCGGGTCTTCGAGAAGCGCATCAACTGCCTCTTTATCACCATGCACAACATTGAAAACACCATCGGGTAGTCCCGCCTCTTTTAATAGGCCTGCGATGAAATTAGCGGCCGAGGGATCTTTCTCACTCGGTTTTAGAATTACAGTATTACCTGCAGCGAGCGCAATGGGAAAGAACCACATCGGTACCATTGCAGGAAAATTGAATGGCGAAATAATTGCAACTGCTCCCAAAGGTTGCCGCACTGAATGAACATCGACTCCATGTGAGACCTGCTCAGAAAATCCCCCTTTGAGAAGATGGCCCAAGCCACAGGCAAATTCCACAACCTCTTGACCGCGAGTAATTTCGCCCAAGGCATCGCTCAGCACCTTGCCATGTTCAGAGGTGATGATTTCCGCGAGTTCGCCTTTGCGTGCATTCAATAACTCACGAAAGGAGAAGAGGATTTGAATTCGCTTGGTAAGTGAAACCTCCTTCCAACTAACAAACGCTTCAGATGCAATTGAGATTGCATGAGCGACAACTTCACGGGAGGCGAGATCTACGGCCTTGCTTGCAATTCCAGTTGCTGGGTCAAAAACCGGCCCAGTTCTCTCACTTGGGCCATTCCAGAATCCGCCATTTATAAAGTGAGTAATTCGAGTTGTCATGCCTGAATCCTAAAGGATTATATTTGTTATTAACCCTTTACTACTTCCAAGATTCCCAAGCACATTTCATCGCTAGATCCTTCGCCCCATGTCACATAACGGGGTGGCAATTTCTTAAGTTGTGGCAGAAGTTGGCGCAATCTTGGATCGTAGGTACAAGTCACCTGAATCTTGTCGCCCTTGTGTAGTGCGACAGGTGTTTTCAGTATGGTGGCTGATTGATCGTCGAAATTATAATTGGGACGATTTAAAAGGACTTTCTGCTTAGAACTACCAGGATTAAGAATGATTTTGAGGGAGCGGCCTAACAAATGCATATGTGGAGCGGCTTCAATGACTGTCTCATTTTGCGAGATTGTGCTGGTGCAGGTTGAAGTAGTGCTTGGCATGGGGTGAAATACGCTCTGACCGCAGAGAAGGTTTAGACCAGCGGATTCGAAAGCAGATTGAGTCGAGGTGCGGTTCGCAAGATCTTGAAGAGACTTGTTTCGATCGCAGAGCGGTCCTGTTACACCCCGGGGGCAGGCCAGTTCAACCGGTGCAGCTGCTAGATCTATAGAGAGCAATTTTAAATGCGATCCAACTGCTGGCACGGCATGCATGACAATCTTTGACTGATCGTGAATCACTAGACCTTGTGGCAATTGAAGAAGGTTGTAGTGCACTTGCAAAATTATTTTCTCACCCGATTTAAAAGGAACTCCATATCCGACAGGCGATACATCAATTCCGCGTCCCGGTACCCAAGATGAAAGCCAAGGAGAGGTGAGAAATGAATTCATCCCACCAGTTCCACCGATTCCACCAAAACATGGCCAGCCGGCCCCGTTGTTATCGAGTTTAGTAAGTTCGGCGTTATCAGAGCTTCCGGCCCGGAAGAGAATTGCGTGATGCACGAATCGTTGGAAGTGTGGAATAAATTGAATCGATGTCATAACGACATTTGATGTAATTCTTGGATCGATTAAGAAGCAGTGGTAATCATCGGTGCCACCATTTGTACCCTCTGGTTGATACGGCCTACTCATAGTGGCTGTGTAAGTAGTTCCTGATGAGAGAGCCTGCGAGTGGGTAATACTCAATGGACTAAGTGCAACCAGCAGTGAGACCGCAATCACAGAAGAAAAGCGAGAGTTACGCTTAGATTTCAATTGCATATTGGGATTGTAAATGAATTCACTGAGAGATTCTCATTGAGAACTCTTTAAACTAGAGCAATGGGTCGGGTTATTCTCAGCAAAGGTGGAAGCAAAGCCTCACGATTACTAGTTGTGAGCGCTCTTGTTGCTGTGGCCGCGCTCTCCGGCGCCTCACACTCCTTCGCGGAATCCTCTGCGAGCGCAACGAGACTCAATACTGCGCCTGGTGTTTACATTGATACCTCTTTATATATACCCGCCAAACTCCCTGCTCCAGCGATCCTGCTAGCTCACGGATTTGGAGAGAACAAGGATAGCGTGGCGCCGGAAGCGAAGGCGCTCCAAAAAGCGGGATATGTAGTTCTCACCTGGAGTGCGCGGGGATTTGGTTCTTCTACTGGATCAATTTCGATGGATGCGCCAAATGCCGAGATCTCCGATATTTCAAAGCTGATTGATTACTTAGGTACTCGCACTGAAGTGATGCGCCAAGGCGCAGAGCCATACGTTGGGATCGCAGGTTCCTCTTATGGAGGTGCAGCAGCTCTGATGGCAGCCGGACTTGATTCTCGAATTAAAGCTGTCGCCTCAAATATCACCTGGAACAATCTCAATACAGTTCTCTTCCCACAATCAAGTACCACTGTTGCAATCCCTGGTCCCTTTAAAAAATATTGGGCAGGTACTTTCTTTGCACTGGGATCTCTCTCAGCTCCGCTCGCCGGATCATGTGGCGCATTCTCAACTAGTTGGTGCTCCGCTTATAACTATGCAGTTGTGCACGGCAAGCCGGATGCGAAAACAACTGCACTTCTTAATTATTCATCTCCTTCAACCGTCGCTGCAAATATTGCAGTACCTACGCTCTTGATGCAAGGTGAGGCAGATTCACTCTTTCCACTCTCAGAAAGTAACCTGACCGCCCAAGAAATTCTGGCAGCGCACCCATCGACTCCGTTAGCGATGATTTGGCATGCGGGTGGTCATGATGGTGGCACCGACGAGAGCGCGCGTCTAACTGAAGAAACGATTAAATGGTTCAATATTTACCTACGCGGTGCAAAATCCACCTTCCCAAAATTTCAAGTAACCGATAGCAGCGGTGCCATCTCCCTCACCGATTCAAGTGCAATCCCTATCATTAAAAACAGTACTGAGTACCCGTTTCAGGCGCCAACTCAGACGATCAAAGTCCTTCCTAGTTTTGGCGCGGTAGTAGCTCCCATTAACGGAATCCCTGCCGCCGTGTCATCTCTACCCGGATTAGGTAGCGCGATCTCGTTCGCTGGAGGCGCTGCTGCATTCCTACCCGGAGAGAGTGCCTTCTTCAACTCGGTGCCACTTAAGAAGCCACTTAACATTATTGGTTCATCCACGGTGCGCGTTCATGTATCGAGTAGCGCACCAAATGCAACTCTTTTCTTCTCGCTGGTCGTGCGGACCGCGAATGGAGTTACCAAGCAACCCAATGGGATCGTAGCTCCAGTATTTCTCCCGCATCTACCCGCCGCCGGTGGTGACTATGAAATCACTCTCCCAGCCGTCGTTTTAGATGCGACAGTTGGTGATCGAATTGCTGTTGCAGTCTCATCAACTGATCAAGGTTATCAACTCCCAATTGATGGCCGTGCATACACAATCAATCTCTCTAGCGACCTGCAAATTCCCCGACTCAAACTTCAGTCAAGTATCTCAAATACAACTTATTTGAAATGGCCGATTATTGCCTTAATTTTCTTAATTCTCTGTGGACTATTCATCTTCCTACGCCGAGCACGCCACAACACAGGCGAATCAACCATTGGCAATGTTCTCGTCAGCGTAAAAGAGATTTCTAAAATCTATCGTGATGGATACCAAGCAGTTTTAGACCTCTCCTTTGAAGTCGAACGTGGACAAGTTGTTGGGTTACTTGGTCCAAACGGTGCCGGTAAAACCACAACTCTTAGGATGTTAATGGGGTTAATCGTTCCGACTGCGGGAACGATCACCTTGGATAACGAAGCTGTTTATCCCGGTTCACCGGCGTTAGCTCGTCTCGGCTCATTCGTCGAGGGCCCAGGATTCTTGCCACACATGAGCGGACGTCAGAATCTTGATCTTTATTGGCGATCAATCGGTCGTAGTGATGATCCACATCTAGAGGAAGCTATTGCGATCACTGGCCTCGGAAGCGCGCTAGATAAAAAAGTGCGCTCATACTCCCAAGGTATGCGCCAACGGCTCGCTATAGCTCAAGCAATGCTGGGTCTTCCAGACCTGCTTGTACTGGATGAGCCAACTAACGGACTAGATCCACAACAGATCAAAGCTATGCGTGAAGTACTCAAAAATTATGCGCAGGCCGGACGAACCGTTGTCATCTCCTCGCATTTATTAGCTGAGATTCAACAAACCTGCACGCATGTGGTTTTGATGCACCGCGGTCGCTTGATCGCCTTCGGCCCGATGAAGAAAATTCTAAAGGGCCGTGGCAAAGAATCTGGAAGCCTTGAAGATATTTTCCTCGAACTCATCGGTGATGACCTCATCATCGGAAAGGACTCCGAATGAGTTATCAAGCTTCGACAACGCTTCCCTATCGCGTTGAACTCTTCCGACAATTCCGGCGCAAGCGGACTCTTTACGCTTACCTTTTTATTGTGTCATTGCCTTTGATCGTTGCCATTGCAGTGAAGTTTGGTACCGCTGGTCATAATGGTGGCCCCACACGATTCGGGGCAGGATCTGCAGACTTGATTGGACTGGCCACAAAGGGAGCCATGAACTTCACCACGACTATGTTCTACTTTGCGACCCCGTTTCTGCTGATAGCAGTTATTGCACTATTTAACGGAGACACAGTTGCCTCAGAAGCCTCTTGGTCAACACTCCGCTACTTGTTGGCATCCCCCGTTCCTCGCACCAGGTTATTAACTCAAAAACTCAAAGTCTCACTTACCCTCTCGCTGGGAGCACTGATTCTACTCCCTGTGGTTTCTTGGATCATCGGAGGTTTGGCTTTTGGATATGGTCCGTTACAAACTCCTCTCGGTGCCACATTCACAAATTCTGTTTCTGTAAATCGCATCGCGATCATGACAATCTACTTGTCGATCACCCTGCTCTTTGTTGCTGGGTTAGCCTTCTATCTGAGCTGTATTACTGACTTGCCCCTTGGCGCCGTCGGTGGTGCTATTGGATTAGTGATTCTCTCTAACATCCTGGATGCGATCTCAGGTCTCGGGAGCCTGCGCAATTGGCTACCGACGCACTTCTCATTTAGTTGGTTTGATGCTCTGAATAACAATATCGACTGGACCAACATGATTCGCGGGGCGAGTTACGCCGTCATGTGGTTTGGCGCATTTATCGCTATCTCCATTGTGCGCTTTGGGAAGAAAGATATTACCTCTTAATTCTTTTCCCGCAGACTCCCTACTTATACAGCGAAATAGGTGGAAATCAGAATTAGTGGCGCCAAGATCGCAGCAAGCAAAATCACCTTACGCCATGGAACCTGAACTTGGTTTGCTCTACAACTTTGCGCCCATAGCAAGGTGGCAAGTGATCCCCAAGGCAGAATAATGGAACCAAAATTAACGCCAAGTAAGAGCACAAATGTGCGGCTCTTTTCTATAGCGGGTTCAAATGCTAAATATGCAGGTAAATTATTGAAGAGATTTGAAGCTAGAGCCGAACTTAACAAGAGATCTAGATTTGAATGAACGAAATGTTTGAGAATATCTTTCAGCCCTAAATAGTTAAAGAGAGATATAAGTGCAAAAAGCGAGGCCGTTAGAGTTAATAGTTTGGCGGGAATTAGTTGCCAAGAGAGAAACTTGGGCTTCCGCCATAAAGAGGACAAAACTGATATTCCAGCTGAGATAACCGACGCCAACACCGGCGATATATTGAGCAATATAAGCAGAGCAAAGAGAATACAAGCTACCGAATTAAGCCAGAGAAAAATTTGATCGGGAATATGTCCTAAAGGGGTGGGGCTAAATCTGGTAAAAATTGAACTTCGAAAGATACTAACCAAAAATCCTATAGTCACAACAATTGCAATAAGAGCGGGTAAAAGAGAGTGAGCAATATATTGTTGATTTGTTAGACCTAATCGAGATTGCGACAGCAGGTTAGTTAAGTTCGAAACTGGCAACAAGAAGCTGGCGGTATTAGATAATAAAAGTGTTGCCATAATGAATGGAAAAACCTCTGATTTGGTCTTTTTTGCCAGCTCTATCACGATGGGAGTAAAAATCACCGCCGTCGCATCAAGCCCTAAAAAAATGGTAATCAAAGAAGCCGAAACCGTGGTGAGCAAATAGAGGGCAATAGTCCTACCCCTAGTAAGTCTGATTATGCGCTCTGCCAGTCTGCTAAATACTCCTGCTTCAGTTGAAATAACCGATAACACCGTTATCGCCCACAAGAAAAGTACGATTGGGGCAAAGCGGACCAGATAACTCATCCGACCATAATCCAATCCATAAAATTAACAAAAACTGCTCCCAGAATCACCGGAAGTCCACACAACATCCATCAAGTATACAAAATTATGAGATAGCATTTTTTATGAGATTTTTGAGGAAAGATCTACCATCTTTCGATTCTGTCGCCTACTGGCGAAAAAGATATGCGGGCGGAGGAAATTCTGGCTCAGGTTCCTACGGAAAATTGGCAGAGTTCAAATCCAAATCCTTCAATCTATTTGTCAAAGAAAATGGAATCATCTCGTGCGTCGAATATGGATGTGGGGATGGAAACCAACTATCTACCATGGAAGTAGGTAGTTATCTTGGGTTGGATGTATCCCCAGATACCATTTGGGCAATCTCAAGGAAATTTGAAGGAGACTCCGGTAAGAATTTTGAAGTTTATGATCCGAGAAGCTTCAAAGTTACGGATCACTATCGCGCCGATATCTCAATCTCGATGGATGTGATTCTCCATCTTATTGAGGAAGTTCGCTACCAAGATTACATGCGAAACCTATTCAATTCGGGAACCCATTATGTAGGAATATTTAATACTGCGACTGATGAACAGCCACCGAAGATGGCTGTTCACAATCGATTCCGAGACCACCGTAAATGGGTCGCAGAACGAGCACAAGAGTTCCAACTAGTTTCCTGCGAATTGACCCCAGAAGAATTAGGGTATCCAGAGACAACAGGTTTCTACTTCTATAAAAAACTATAAAGAGTTAAAGATCTGCTCCTAGAACTGCAACCAACTTGCCGGTTTCAACCTCATATACATACCCATGGATCGGAATGTTTTTAGGTACCAACGGATGGAGACGGATTCGCTCAACGTCATCCACAACTGCTTGGAAGCGATCAGAGTCGGTCTGCGTTGCAAATTACATGGGCGTCGCCTTCACTCAAACCGGCATATTTGGCTGGATCCAGGCGGGCATCCATGCACGTTAAGATTGCGAACTGTCGAGCTGGTGGTAGTGCTAAGAAACCCTTTTCGCCAAAATTATCTACATATTTTTTATTAGCATCGAGTACTTCTTGCCGAACTGACATCTTTAAACCTTTCAGATTGCTGTGAGTAAAGTCGTGATTTCAATACTTATCGGCGGTTTCTAGTTAACGCGAGTCGTAATTATGTATTGACTACTTTTGCACTGGGAATAAATGAACGGACAAGGCTTGCGGCATATTTCTTTAGGCAGCAGTGCTTAGTTAATTGTGATAATATTAGGTATTATTAGAGCGTAGGAGGTGGGCATGATGTGTAGCGAACCTCCGAGTATCGTGCGCGCTCTCTCGCCCCAAATTCTTTAATATTTTCTAACTTTTTTTAGAAAACTTATAAGGATTGTGAATGAGTAACTCATTTACTGAAAGTCCAGCGATTGAGCGCGCAAGCTCTTCCCAACTTCAACGTTAACAATTCACTGACGTGGCCGTGCGCCACCTATTAGAAAATAATCAATCAGCACAAGAACGTGCCTAACCAAAAGGAATTTCCATGTCCAAAAACACTTCAAATCAACTAAAACTCTCTTCGAGCTACAATATTTCTTCGGACTTTTCGGTTTTCACTTCACAAATATTCATTCGTTCGATCCGTCATGTCTGCGTAGGTATGACATTATGAAAATGGATCACAAAAACATAGAGTTTGAAAGTTCCACAGTTCTCGATACGGCGCATGTTGGCGACGTCAAAGGTGCCCTCGGCACGATTGCTTATGGCGATGTTGCACCTCGACGTGGCCTCTCCAAGAAGTTAAAGACCTTACTCGCCATAGTCGGACCGGGTCTGATCGTAATGGTCGGCGACAATGACGCCGGTGCATTCGGAACTTACACTCAAGCGGGACAGAACTATGGGGTGCGACTCCTCTGGACTTTGTTGCTCCTGATACCGGTCCTCTACGTGAACCAAGAGATGGTCATACGCCTTGGGGCCGTCACCGGTGTGGGTCATGCTCGCCTCATCTTCGAACGATTCGGAAGGTTCTGGGGAACTTTTAGCGTCGTTGATCTCTTTATTTTGAATGCGTTTACTATCGTCACTGAATTCATTGGTGTTGCCCTGGCCGTTGGCTACCTGGGACTACCTAAAATTCCTTCGGTTCTGTTGGCAGCAGTTTTGGTTGTAGCCGCAGCAAGCACAGGTAGCTTTCGTCGATTCGAGCGAATCTGCCTTTTTCTCGTGGCAGGATCTTTGGTTCTGATTCCTATTTATGTGATGGTCCACCCACCAGTGGGTCAGATGACGCGTGGAGCGTTGGTTCCCGGGTTTCCACCAGGCGCGCAACTCTCGACAGTGATGCTACTCATAATTGCCATCGTAGGAACAACTGTCGCACCATGGCAGCTCTTCTTCCAGCAGTCTTACTTAATCGACAAGAGAATCACAACGCGATTTATCCAATACGCTCGCATAGACCTTTGGCTCGGCATCATCATCGTTATCGTAGGTGCCGCCGCAATGTTTGGTTTTACTTACTGGACATTCAAAGGACATGCCGGTTTTGGCCATTTCACCAGCGCCGAAGGCGTGGCACAGGGACTGGCGACCTATACATCTCGACTTGCCGGTGACTTGTTCGCTATCGCACTTCTTGACGCAAGCATCATTGGAGCGGCCGCAGTCGGTTTGTCTACCGCTTATGCGACGAGCGATGTACTCGGCGTGAATCACTCTTTGCACCGTTCTGTTCCAAATGCGAAAGTCTTCTACCTCTGTTATGCCGGTCTAATGGCATTTTCTGCAGGACTCGTACTAACACCTGGAGTTCCACTTGGACTCATTACCGAAGGAGTTCAAACTCTGGCTGGTGTGCTCCTACCCAGCGCCACTGTGTTCTTGCTCTTGTTGTGCAACGACAAAGAGGTTCTGGGACCGTGGGTTAATGGCAAATGGTTGAACTTGCTTTCTTCTGTGATCGTGTGGGTGTTAATTCTGCTCTCGGTAATCTTGACCGCTAGCATTTTGTTCCCGAACATCACAGGCGCCCAAATTGTCTTTGTTCTTGCGGGAGGAATGGTGCTTGGAATTTTTGTGGGTGGCATCTTAGTTATTCAGCAATTCCGGTCTAAAGAGCGCATAAACGTCAATAATGTTTTGGGCGAAATTGTTGACCGTAACTCGTGGCAAATGCCGTCGTTGAGCACACTCCAACGTCCAGTAATGTCCACCCAGCGAAAGCTTGGAATGATTACCTTGCGCGGATACCTCGGTATTGCATTCTTGATGGTCGTGGTCAAGATTATTGACGTTGCAACAAAGTGAAGTTAGTTCAGATGTAGATGCAAACCCTAGAAAATAAAGTGGGGACAGGAATTCCGAGAGTTCTTGTCCCCCATTAAGACTGTCCGAATCGTATGTTGGAGAGTGAGCATCAAAAGGTTTGTAATACTTGAAATAATTAACTGTGAATAAGTCATGATTTCATTGTGAATTACATGAGAGTGAGACTTGCCTCAGATTCGTTTAATAACCCAAATTTGCCTTTAGCCAAGATTCCATGGAACCTACATCCTGGATATTAACTGAATCGTTATATTCTCACTAACAGCATATTTTGGAAATCCATTTGTGGAAATCCATACAGCGGGTATATCCAAAAGAAATAAAGTAACAATTAAGAGTATTAAAACATTATTTAGGATAATAAGGAGTGTACGTGAGTCGTATCACCGCACTAAGAATCACGATCATTCTTTCGACAATCGCCGGTTCCAGCTACATTGTTTGGCGATGGCTTTACTCGCTGAATATGAGTGCGTGGTGGATCGCGGTGCCACTTGTAGTTGCAGAGACATTTAGCGTCTTGGATTCGGCTTTCTTTTCAATGACTGTGTGGCGAGCACAGAACCGAAAACGTCCCCCTGTGGCTAGCAAAAACCTTACCGTGGATATTTTCATCACAACTTATAACGAACCTATCGACTTGGTCATAAATACAGCATTGGCAGCTCAAAAAATTTCCTACCCACATTTAACTTGGATTTTGGATGACGGTTCAAGAAAAGATCTGCGCGAAGCAGCAGAAAATATGGGGATCGGATATATAACGAGAAGCGCAGAGTGGGTGGGTAAACCCAGACATGCAAAGGCTGGAAATCTCAATAATGCCCTGATGCGGACAAGCGGGGAATTCATGTTGGTATTGGATGCAGATCAAGTCCCTGATCCAAAAATCCTTTCTAATACTCTGGGTTACTTTAAAGATGAAACGGTCGCGCTGGTACAAACGCCTCAAGAGTTTGGCAATGTGTCAAGTGTTGATCCACTGGGTAGTCAAGCTCCCCTCTTCTACGGCCCGATTCAGCAAGGCAAAGATGGTTGGGGGGCCGCATTTTTCTGTGGTTCTAATGCAATTCTTCGGCGTGAAGCACTCATGCAATTGGGTATTAAGAGGTATGTTGTAGAAATTGAGCATTCCATTACACGAGCCTTAAAGGAATCAAGGCGAGTAATAGAAAAAACTAAAAAAATGCCAGAAGCGCAAAGTCCAGATCTTCAAACTGCTCTCAATCAAATTTTGTTAGTTATCAATGAAACCGGATCAAAGATCGAACTCGGAGAGAGTTTGAATACGGCAACTTACGAACTTCACCAAAAAATAAGGCAAATTTCCCGGGAATTAGTAAATAAAGATTTAATTGAAATTAGACGGGATTTAGAAATCCTAGAAGAAATAAATCAAGATTCAGGAGTCAATTGGGCTGCAGAAAGTCTTGATTCCATAGAATTTAATTTGGAAGCGCTTTCGTCAAGATCATTGTCTCCATTATCGGCTTTGGAGTCGGTAATGGCACTTTTACAATCATTGGATATGGACCGTGGAAGCCAAGCGATCCCCATAATGCCAATTGCCACAGTATCGATAACAGAAGATATGGCAACCTCAATGCGACTTCATGGAATGGGTTGGAAGAGTGTTTACCATCATGAGCTTCTCGCGGTAGGACTGGCACCGGAAGATATCGGTTCGATGCTAACCCAGCGACTTCGTTGGGCACAAGGAAGTTTGCAAGTATTTTTTCTCGAAAACCCGCTCGTCCAAAAGGGATTATCCTTCGCTCAAAAAATCATGTACTTCTCAACCATGTGGAGTTATTTCAGTGGATTTGCAGCTATTTTTTATTTTTCTGCACCGATTATTTTTTTGTGCTTTGGGATACTGCCGGTCCGAACCAGTCCATTTCAATTCTTTATTCGGTTTATTCCATTTATGATTACAAATCAGTTGATATTCATCCTCGCAGGTAAGGGCATATCAACCTGGCGGGGACAACAATATAGTTATGCCCTCTTCCCGGTGTGGATTAAAGCAACCACTACAGCCCTTGCAAATGCCTGGTTTGGCCGTTCCATGACCTTCGTTGTGACGCCAAAAACTCGTGAAGTTTTTTCTAATCAGTGGCGCAAGGTCAAATGGCAACTTGGCTTTGGCATCGCCTTTATTCTTGCTTTGATAATAGGGATTATCCGTTATTTCCTGGGCTTAGCCCCGGTTCTAGCGACAGCGATAAATGTCATGTGGGTGCTTTTTGACCTATCATTACTTAAAGTATTAATTCCAGCCTTGCGATATAAAGGCTTTCAAGCAGAGGAGTAAATAAATAATGGAGTTGTCTAAACGACTTGAGAGCAATGGAGTTGTTGTAATTTCTCCGGTTGGCAAGCTAAATATGGTTCATGCGAATCGATTGCGAGATACCGTAACGGAGTCGATTGCGTCCGGTCACAGCAAATTCGTGATTGATTTATCCAATGTAGATTTTCTTGATTCTTCTGG
>JAYVUF010000174.1:0-2793 GCA_043788135.1 Actinomycetes bacterium | reverse complement strand
GTAGATTTTCCTACGTTAGGTCGTCCGATTATTGCGACTTTAGGTAGTCCGAGTAGAGAGCGTTCCTTCGCCCACTGCCAGATAACATCGACAACCTCTGGAAGGTCTAAAAGTGTGGAATCAATTTCGAGCGCGTCGTCCGCCATCTTCAAAGGCGAGATTTTGCGGGTTGAATCTAAAAGATCACGCTCCTGGAGCGCTTGCGATACCGTGTCAGTCGATACCGTGTCAGCCAGTTCCCGTTCTCGGCGCAACGCCCTTTGTCTGAGATCTGCATAGAGGAAGATTTTCAAAGGAGCTTCTGGAGCAATGACGGTGCCAATATCTCTGCCCTCAACGACTATCCCATGAGGAGCTCGCTCGATCATCTCTCTTTGTACCTCGAAGAGGAAGGCCCTCACCTCTGAATAAGCCGAATAAATGGAAACTTGATCGGTGACTCTGGCAGAGCGAATTTCATCTGTGACATCAATATCGCCCACGAAAACTCGGGGTTCGATGGGGTCCGCGTTAAATGAGATACCTTCTTGGGAGATAGCTGAGATTATCTCATCCGGGACGGTAATTCCTTCGCGGAGGGCAAACCACGTCAGTGCTCGGTAAAGAGCGCCAGTATCAAGATATTGCCAATTAGCTCTTTGAGCGACTGCTCTGGCAGTGGAGGATTTTCCAGAACCACTTGGACCATCTATTGCTATCACGACGGTCGACATGTGAGTACCTTAACGCTTTACAGCGTTAACCAATTGTTTCGCGTGGTTGATGCACCTTCCAGCCATCAATGAGTAAATGGTCATAAACTTTAATCGCATCTATTTTAAAGAGGGCAAGAGTTACCAATCCACTCTCTTGACCTGGGGTATGTTCTATAGAGAGATCCTCAACGTTCGCTCCTACTACTGAACAAGCATCAAAAATTTTCGCCAATTGACCCGGACGGTCATCAATCACTATTGGTAGGTACCAATAATCTCGTCTCTTTCCGCCATGTTTACCTGGAATCCGAGCGTGATTCTCTCGACCTCGGCGCAAAATTTCTATCGTTTTACGAAGATCATCGTTTTGTAGAGATATCGATAAATCTTCTAGTTGACTAGCAAATATCCGCAAAAACTCTCCGAGAGCCTTGCCATTTGCATGAAGTAATTCACCCCACAGCTCAGGGCTCGAAGCCGCCAACCGAGAGACATCCTTCAGGCCTTGGCCCGCCAACCCGATGTCCCGATCCGACATCTCAGTAAGAGCAGCGGAGAGAAGGGAACTCACAACTTGAGGAAGATGGGAGATGCCTGCAATCGCCTCATCATGTTCCTGGGCACCCAATTCAATTGCCTGACCTCCCAACGCGGAGATAATCTCCAAAGCGCGGGAAATGGCTAAAGGAGATGAGAGAGCTCCGGGGGTGTAAATCCAAATTCTGCCTTCGAAAAGATCTCCTCGCGCTCCGGCAGGACCAGATACCTCTCGGCCCGCCATGGGATGAGTGGAGCAGAAACGTTTAATTATCTCTGGAAATTTTTCAATCTCTTGTAAAACGTCAGACTTTAAACCACCTATATCTATAAGTATCGCTCTAGGGTAACGAATACCAAACTCTTTTATCAGTGATGCAATTGCCAGAATTGGCGTGGCGATAACTATAACTTCAGGGTCAACGACTGTTCCCTCTTGATTTATAAGCGATTGCGCTAAGGCCTCAGAAGTGGGCTCTTCATCCTCGATCGTTAACGTGAAACCTGCCACTTTTAACCCTAAGGCCATTGACGTTCCAATGAGACCTGCGCCAACAATATGGATCCGAGAGAAGGTGCTCACTATTGGGCGATATCACGACGTAAAACGTCCGCTCCACGTTTATAAATGTGTTTAATTTCTGAATGGGAGAGCTCTGAATGAGCGTGTACCATCACTCGCACTACCCTCGGCAAAGAGTTTTTTACCGGAATTTCCCTAGCGCAGATGAGTGGAATATCCCCTAAATCTAATTTTCGAGCTGCAGCAGCAGGAAAATCGGAGATGAGATCCTCTGTCGCGGTGAAGAATATGGAGATCAAATCATCTTTTTCAAGAGAATTTTTTATAAAGATCTCCATAAGCAATTCAGTTACTACTTCAGCCATCTCCCCCGGGTCGTCGTTGCGCAACTGCGTTGCCCCACGTATAGCTCGAACTTTCATTCCCTCAGCCTACAGTTCCAAAGAGTGCCGTGACTTAGAATTCTTAAATCTTTAAATAGCTTTCACATTTTATTAATAAATAGAAATTAGGGATAGCAATAAAACGCTAATATATTTTTAATTATATTTAAATAAGTTAGTTTATCGACAATAATTTGCGTATTACGCTCCACAATGTCGATAAATATTTATAATTATAACCTCTAATAAACATTAAAATTAATAAATTTACTTTATTAAAATTGTTTTATTGATTTAACTTTAAAGCTTTAAATAGGTTAGTTAATTCCACCGGATTAAGTTTCCGGTAGCGGCCCACTCCAGTTTCAGCTAAAGCAATCGGGCCAAAATCTGTCCTCACCAAACGCAAGACTGGAATTTCATAATGTTCAAAAATACGGCGGACGATGTGATACCTGCCCTCATGGATAGAAATTTCAACCCAGGAATGCTTAGGATTTATCTCGCGCACCATATGAATCTTAAGAGCCCGAACCAATCCATCTTCTAAAACGATTCCTTGCAAAACTTCATTCATCTGATCTTTGGTGAGCACACCTTCAACCTCCACGAGATATTTCTTCACCATTCCGTAGGAGGGATGTGTCGCTCGGTG
>JAYVUF010000173.1:0-2936 GCA_043788135.1 Actinomycetes bacterium | reverse complement strand
AACTCCTCCACGACAAACTTTAATCGCGCCTTAGCTCGGTTCTTGCGATTTCCATAATCTCTAAATACCCCAAGCACGCCTTCAAAGACATCTGCTACTTCTGCAAGTGGAATCCAAGTACCAAGCCGCGACGCAAACATCGGATTAGTCGAAAGTCCACCTCCTACGAAGAGATCAAACCCTGGACCGTGTTCAGGATGGATAACTCCTACGAAAGATATGTCGTTGATTTCATGTGCAACATCCTGCCGAGGTGAACCCGAAACAGCAGATTTAAACTTTCTGGGAAGATTAGAGAAAAGAGGATTTCCCACAAAACGTCGAGCGATCTCTTCAATTGCAGGGGTGCCATCAATAATCTCATCTGTTGCAATCCCTGCAACGGGAGAACCCAAAATTACCCGCGGCGTATCGCCGCAGGCTTCGTTAGTCGTCAACCCGACCGCTTCAAGCTCTTGCCATATCGTAGGAACATCTTTGATATCTATCCAGTGGAGTTGCACATTCTGACGATCTGATATGTCCGCTGTATCACGTCCGAACCTTTGGGATATTGAGGCAATAGCGCGCAGTTGAGTGTTGCTCAGTTGCCCGCCGTCGCTGCGAACCCGCAACATGAAATAAGGATCTTCTAACTCGGCCGCACTCATTTGAGAGGTGTCAGTTCCAGTGGTCCCCGGTTTACGCTGCGAGTAAAGCCCCCACCATCGTAAACGGCCCCGGAGATCCTCCTCCGGAATTGAGTAAAACCCCGTCTTGGAATATTCGTTTTCAACTCGGGCACGTACGTTCAGGCCATCATCCTCTTGCTTAAACACCTCATTGGGATTGAGAGGCTCCTTCTCGCCCAACGCCCAACGACCGTTCCCCGGCTTAAAGAGCGAACTTGGGTCGACGAGATCTGGCAGAATTTCCTGAGTCAATTTATCTCCTCGATAGATATATACGAAGCACGAAGTATCAAGTGCTTCAAGGGACAGGTCAATTTATTACGAAGGCATTGTTATTACGAGAACATCGTAAGTGCGATTCAATCGCATTGGATATCAGAAGATCTATACGGCCACCAATCCACGATTCTTATATGCACGTTTCCGAATAGGTGCGAAGAGTAATTTTTCAATCGCAATCCCTATGGCCATAATCACAATAATGCAGCCAACAATGAGTGACATATCTCCTAAATCACGGCCAATGTTTAGCAACTGGCCGATTCCAATTCCCAGTGAAGGTGATACCGCTATCAACTCCGCTGCCATCAAAGAGCGCCAGGCAAATGCCCAACCTTGTTCCAATCCCGCCAAATATCCAACCCAAGCTGAGGGCAAGATGAAATGACGTATCCGTTGCAGTTGAGTTGCGCCCATAACATCCGCAACTTTGAGGACAATTGGAGGGATCTGGTCGATCCCGGCGATCAGTCCATTAGCGATAGATGGAACTGCACCGAGCATTATGACCGCATAGATGGTTACTGGCGATAAACCAAACCAAATAACTGCAGCTGGCACCCATGCGACTGAAGGGAGTTGTTGTAACCCAACTAATATGGGGCGAAAAAGCGCACGAAGCGTTCGATTGAGACCCAGTATGAGACCAAGTGGAGTCGCGAGCGCTATTGCTAAGAGAAATCCAACTGCTCCTCGGGAGACAGAGGTGAAGATTGCGCTCCACAGCGCTCCTTGTCTCCATTCACTCCGCAAAGCGCGAAAAACCTGGAGAGGGCTAGGAAGTTTGTAAGAGGGTATGTGAGAGAAGGTAATAGAAAGTTGCCAGATAATCAGAATTACCAGCGCAGAGAAAATTGGAAGGAAACGACGCAGAGTAATTCTTAAAAAGCTTTTTTCACTCTGAGCTGGAAGAGACTCCAGAGCATCGAGACCGGAATTTAAGGTTGATAAATCATCCATGGCGTCGGATCTCTTTCCGCAGTTCGTCAGTGATCTCCCGAGCCATATCAGCAACTTCCGCGGTATCAATGCGCCGTGGTTCGGGCATATCAACTCTCCACTCTTTAATGAAAGTTCCGGGTCTCGACCCCATCAAAATAACCCGCTGCCCCAAGCGAACCGCCTCACGTACGTTGTGCGTAACAAAAATTACAGTCAGTTTGTTCTCGTTCCAGACCTTGGAGAGTTCATCGTGTAGTACATCTCGCGTAATGGCATCAAGTGCGCCAAAGGGTTCATCCATCAATAGCATCCTGCTCTCTTGAGCTAGCGCTCGAGCAATTGCCACTCTCTGCCGCATTCCGCCTGAAAGTTCATGAGGTCGCTTCTCAAAGACATTTCGCAGATCCATGCGAGTAAGCAGATCTTTAGCAATCTCTGTCCGCTCATCTTTAGCTCTACCTTGTAACTGCATGGGTAAGATCACATTTTGCAGAACGCTGAGCCAGGGAAGGAGCGCTGAGTCCTGGAACATCAGGCTCGAAGGAACAGAGTTTGACATCAAGCCTTGGTAATTTTTATCAAGTCCACAAATGATGCTCAAAAGGGTGCTCTTTCCACATCCAGAGGCACCAACTATTGAGAGGAATTCTCCTAACTCAACATCCAGATTGATGTTCTCCAAAACTTTTCCATCGGTGGAACGGAAAGTTTTTGAAACACCAGAAAGTGAGAGCGCTGATCCCACCGAAATCTGGGAAGGCGCTAAATTATTGGGCACCGAGGCCTCCAGCAGAAACTTTCTGAAGCTTACGGGCTTTTAGGATTTGATTAATTAGCCGGAGATCGTAAATGCCAGCTAACCCATTTGCAGGGAAATTGGGGAGCAAACCGACTCGCACCGCATTGACTGCGTCGCGGCGGAGAGTTGAGGTATATGGGTTAACCGTAAAGGAGAGCTCCTTCCAAGCTCGTGCCAGGACCGCGCTATCCAATATCTTTCCCGTTGATAGTTGCAGCTGGTGTTGAACCGCAGCTTGAGCCTGC
>JAYVUF010000172.1:0-9988 GCA_043788135.1 Actinomycetes bacterium | reverse complement strand
AGTTGTAGAACAGAAGATTTCCTCGATTTTTTTGAATTTTCTATTCGACGTTTTAAATCCACCAAATTACTCTGAATTTGTCCAATAGTTGGTTCATGGAAGCACGCTTCGTTAACTTCAGTTTTTATCGTATTTCTAAAATCCAGGTAGCTCCTCAACTCTGATTTCACAAAGATGATAGCCAGCATAAATTCTGCAGCCATAGCAGGGTTTCAATCCCAACGTTTCTTAACTGCATTACCGTCTACGCCACCCAAGCCTCTTAAATACTCCATGAGTACGCAAACATTGAGAGTTCGTCCACAACATTTCCTTTCGATCTAAATTAAGTGCGAAGTCGCTCCCCGCATACAACTAGAGAGCGACTTCGCCTAATTATTTTTTCTATTTTACAGAAACCTTTGCGAAGACAGGACTCAACTTGAAAGCCTTAGCATCCTTAGCCACCTTCGCGTGGTCAAAGCTGTTAGCGCCCGCTAATAAAGCGTTTGTGTATGTCTCTGCAGGTGTTAGAAGACGTGGGGTTTGTCCAATATCTGCCACGATCTTGAGATAAGCGGACCAGGCATCCGGATAGTGATATCCCCAGCCCTTGCCGTCTACGCGAGAGATCATGTGTCCAACTTGCTCCTCACGCATTGAGTCAACTGCAAGTTGTGGAGAGAGAGTTGCCCCAAGTGCTGGAAGGGCATTGTAAGTAATTTGTCCCGCCGCACGAGGATTATCTTTTGCAAACTCTAATCCCATAGCAACTCCCCGCAGGAAGCGAGTGTACAGATCTCTGCCAGCAGCAGTCTTCAATTCAGATGCACGAATGTCATAACCGTTTGAAGGTTGTTTTGACGTTTCCTTTCCAATAATCCAGTCAACGTTGATACCAGTTGCCGCCCATTGCGCACGAAGGCCATCCCAGCCAAGTCCTGCATCACATTTGCCCGAAGCAATAGCCTGAGACCATGTGGGCCAACCCGCATCGATGATTGTTACTGAGTTCGGATCAACTCCTGCCTCTACGAGCATTGGGTTAACAATTGCTGACCACGCGGGCGAACCAACACATATCTTTGCGCCTTTGAAGTCAGAAATCTTCTTGAGTGAACTTCCCTTGGGGGTAGCGAAGTTGAATACCTGTCCGGGGATCATATTAAAGACAGAAATTACTGGCACGCCGGCAGCAATTGAAGATAGCAAAATACCTGGGCTCGGATATGAAACGTCAACTTGATTCTGTGCCACGAACTTAGTCGCAGCGGTTCCGTCTGCCGGTCCTGCAATCAGTTTCAAGTTAATTCCAAGGCTTTTAAAATATCCCTGACTAATGGCAACATGGAGCATATAATCATCCATCACATCAAGTGATCCTCTAGGTGACATCCAAGTGATGGTGTTTAAATTTTTAGCTGCATTAGCAGCGGGTAGACCAGCAACGAATAGGAAGGCGATTACTGCCGAAATCCCTGCTTGCCATAGTTTTTTATTTCTCATTTCTCTTCCTCTTTCCTATTTTGCTGTTGATGGACTTGCCGTTTCTGTTTTGCGCCTCAATATCGGAAATGACACGCAATTCTCCTTGCCTCTTATGCATCCCAACTTGCCCACTTTCGATTTACGAAAGTAAAGAAGGAATATATGCCAACTCCGAATGTCGCAATGATCACGAGCACGGCACCGAAATTAGCCATTCGAACTAGTGATGAAAAGTAGATCAGTCGATTACCTAGACCACTCCCACCTCCAACCATTTCTGATCCAATTGCCGTTAACAAGCCAAAGATAGAACCGACCATGTAGCCAACGATGATCATCGGAAGGGCAAATGGAAAACGAATCCTGCGAAATAATTGGAATTGAGTAGCACCATAACTTTTGCCAAGTGCAATTAGTTCAGCATTTGTTCGCCGAAAACCAGTAGCCGAGTTGATCATTACCATCGGTCCAGTAGCTAGCGAGATGGCAATAATTCTGGGTGCCATTCCAAATCCAAACTTAAGCATTAGAAATGGAATCAAAGCCACCATTGGAGTTGTTACGAGAATAATAATGTAAGGCGAAAGATAGATATCAATACCTGGTTTAAGAGTCACAAGTACGGCTAACGCTAAACCAATTGTCGACCCAATCGCCAGGCCTATTACGAACGTCTCCACAGTTTGCAATAGCGGTGTCCAGTAAAGCGTTGAAAAATCAGTAAACAAACTATGAATTACCGCGGTGGGCCGCGGGAAAACATAGGCTGGCGTATGAGTCCAAATCAACACAAATTCCAAAAGTGTAACAACGCCAACTGCTAGTGCTAAGACTGAAACGACTTCTCGTAGTCCCTTGGCCCGACGTAGGTTTGCCATTGCACTTATATCCACCGGACTATTTGCCCCAACAGTTGACGTTGAATCGAAATCTGGGATCCTTTCGGCGAGATTATCAGCAGCCATTCCTAATTTCCCTTTCCAAATTTAGTACCTTCAACTTCAGCGCGAATGGATTTAATGATTGCGATAAAACTCGGTTCATAAGGAAGTTCAATATCACGTGGCCGAGGGAAATTCACATTTACAATCTGTGCCAATCGTCCTGGTCGTGGTGACATAACCCATACGCGGTCTGCTAAAAATATGGCCTCAGAAATCGAGTGAGTAACAAATACAATTGTTTTTTTGGTCTGTTCCCAGGCTTTTAGCAGGAAGATGTTCATCTCTTCACGCGTGAAGGCATCAAGGGCGCCAAAGGGTTCATCCATTAATAAGACTTCTGGATCCTGAGCAAGGGCACGAACAATCGACCCTCGCTGCTTCATACCGCCAGAGAGTTCGCCCGGATAGGAATTTTCAAATCCCTTTAATCCGGCCACTTCCAAGAGCTCATTCACTAGCTCGTGATTGACCGGCTTCTTTTTAATTTGAAAAGGCAGTTCGATATTTTCCATAAGAGTTCGCCAGGGTAAAAGATTTGAATCTTGAAAGACCATCCCGATGCGATCGGGAAGTGGACCTGTTAAAAGTTCACCATCAATAAGTACAGTGCCCGAAGTAGCTGGATGTAATCCAGATAGGCACCAAAGTAGGGTGGTTTTTCCGCATCCACTAGCCCCCACAATACAAACGAATTCACCGTCCTGAACGCTTTCAGTAAAATTCTTTACCGCTTCTACAGTTCCGCTACCTGTTGTATAAATTTTCGAAACGTCATTAATACTAATTCGCGTTTTTGTGCTGTGATACACCAAGTCCCCCGTCTCTACCCTTTGAGAAGAATTTCTTCTAGCATTAGCATTTATTCGAGTTAAGCCCCGCGGCCGAGCCCAATAGGTAATAGAACAAGGAGTCTTCCTATTATGTCAAGCACTTTTGGTGAGTTTCTGCCGTTAACCTTCACAAATTCCTCATCAGGTTCACCGGCAGGCTTAAAACGCCTCAACATTGCCCGCGTTTTTGAGGTAGTCCGGATGCATAGCCCGATCTCCAGGCAGGAAATTGGCGAAATTTCTGGTCTCTCCAAGCCGACAGTGAATGAGGCGATAGTTGTTCTAATCCAGAGGAATCTTGTTTACGTAAGTAATGTCAAAGTTGCCCCAAGCCCGCGGAAGCCCGGCCCAATAGCACTCCCCATCGTCTCCAACCGCACCCGACTAAAAGTTGTTGGTATTGACGTTGGAGGTTCCAAAATCCGTGTTCTTATTTCGGATTTAGATGGCAACATTATCGCCAGTAAAAATGCGCCCACACCAAGCGCACAAGGCGGAGATGCAATATTAGTGAAGACTAAGGAACTTGTATCAGACGCCCTAACAGAGAATGGTTTGAAACTTTCAGATATTGGCTCATTCGTTGCCGGTACACCTGGTGTAGTTAATTCCGAAACTGGTGTGGTTTCGGTGGCGCACAACTTTCCAGATTGGAAAGATTTTTCTCTGGGCAAAGGGCTGGCTAAATTATTAAAAGCTGATGTTTTTGTTGAGAATGAAGCACACCTTGCCATATATGGAGAATATTGGAAGGGTAGCGCGCAATCCGTTTCCAATGCTGCTGCAATGTCCATCGGTGTCGGAATCGGTCTGGGACTCTTAATTAATGGCCAAGTTTACAGAGGCTTCAATGGAATTGCTGGAGAAGTCGGAAACCTGCCACTGCAACTGATAGACAATGAGCGTCAACTCACACAAGCAAATTTCGAATTCCAAGCTAGCGCTACTGGCCTAGAGCGACAGTTCGAATTGAATAAGGGGACGAGGAAAGCCAAAGATTATAAGGCAATAACCGCGCTTGCAGATGGGCCCAAGGTAACCGCAAAAATTATCTATCAGGCAGCGGCTGGTGGCAATGGGTTGGCCCAAGAATTAGTGAGTCAACAGTTGAATTTACTTTCGCGAGGCATCGCCTCCATATGTTGCATCATCAATCCTGAGATCTTCATCATCCAAGGTGGCCTTGCGCCAGCCTTGGAGCCCTATCTTGATGTGATTGCTGAGCAGGTCAAGCAAATTACTTTGATTGCGCCCAAGATTGTCCTAACCAAACTAAGTGACCTATCAACAGCGTATGGTGCTCTGCGACGTGGGATTGACAGCATTGATCGCAAAACTTTGAAGTTGATTCTTGAGGAGAGTACTTAAATCTAAATCAGCGTGGTACGTCGACAGATCTCTTTGCTGCGTAATCGAAGCAGGCTTAAACTCCGCGAGATACACTTTTTGCAGATTTGCCCACGTTCTCTCCCCATCATGTGGTGCGTACATCCCTACGATTAGAGTTGATAACCTTCTTTCCCTGGCGGGGCGAAAACCTCTCAGTACGAAAGGAGAGCAATTTGGCGAGACTTTCTCTGATTAGGTTCGATCCATACTCGAAGCCATTGATGGCGTGCCGACAGGTAACTAATGGTGGCTGAGTTCAGAATCCCAGCTAATTCGCGAACTACTTCGTGGGGACTTTTTGTAGCCAGTCGTGGATCAGGAATTCCCGACGGTCTCCATCGCTTGGTGCATAATGAAAGTGGGTGGCAAGATTTGCACCTCGATACTGTCACTGAGTTGTCAGCACTAACCGCGCATCCGTTCTTGCCTGTTATCTATGGGGTTTCAGGTCTTGGAAATAATGGCTGGATTCATGCCTGGGGCATCTCAGGCGATCGAGCGGTTGCACTTAACGTCGCCATAAGTAAAGGCGCCGAGCCGTGCCACTTGGCTCTTGACCCAAGCGGGCGACTGCTTGTAGTGACCAATTACACCTCGAGCACGCTAGCCGTACAAAAAATTGCCGCGGACGGATCGTTCATTGGCGAGCTCCACCTCATCCACCTCACTGGCAGCAGTGTTGAAATCGAACGGCAACAAGATGCGCATCCCCACCAAGCAGTCTTTGACGGAGACCGACTTTATGTCACCGATCTTGGTGCCGATCTCTTGCGCGAATTCCACTTTGATCTGGATGGGGAAGGGCCTGATACTTTGTTGCCGGTTCGTAATACCCCTTTGCCTGCTGGCTCTGGCCCTCGGCATTTGGTTGTTCTACCCGGTGGACGCGTTGCGCTAAGTGGTGAGCTGGGATCGACTCTCATAACAGGTCGACCTGGTGGGGGCGCTGAAACTTGGTCTCTCGTCCCAAGTACTGCACGAAGTGGAGCGGCAAAAACCCGCCATTCACGTAACTATCCTGGCGATATCCAGGCCTCCCCTGATGGTCGCTTGGTTTACGTTGCCAACCGCGGATACGACACAATCGCCACGTTTTTGGTTGTCGATGAAAAGCCGCGCTTCATCTCTGAAATTGATGCGGGTGTTGCCTGGCCACAGCACCTGCTTGTGCGTGAGGAAAATTTATTGGTGGCCGGTTGCGACAGTTCGCAGGTGGTGACAATTCCACTATTCGATGGAGTGCCGACCGAACCGACAGTGCTATTCGATTGTCCAGGTGTCTGCTGGCTTTTACCAGATATTGCAATGCACGTGGCAGACCCTCTCTATCAATGACACTCATATTTGGCGCGAACGAATTGATCTCCCTGGAATATTAGCGGTTCGCTTCCCGCCCTTGAGAGTTTCAACCCCATTAACCCAGACGGTTTGAAACCCAGTAGCTACTCTCCTCGGGTCATCATAAGTTGCCAGGTCTAAAACTGTTTCTGCGTCGAAGAGAACAAGGTCTGCAACATAGCCTTCTCTCAAAACTCCACGGTTCTTTAATGAGAGGCGAGAAGCTGATCGTCCCGTCATACGCGCAACAGCGGCTTCAAGAGAGAGAACCTTCTCCTCTCGGGCATAGTGGCCAAGATAGCGAGCAAAAGTGCCAAACGCGCGAGGATGAGGTTTATTACCAGCAAGAATCCCATCACTTCCGACCATATGTCGCGAATGATTCATGATGGCACGTACATTTCCTTCATGGCCCGAAAAAATAATGCAAGAGGCTTTAAAATCTTCTGACAGAATTAGATCAAGATAAAAATCAATGGGGTTCCGGCTCTCTGCTACTGCAGAGTCCTCCACCATCTTCCCAATGTATTTGAGGTTTTCGGGCTTCACCACTCCAGCAATTTTAATATTTTCCAAATGGACCGTGTCTCCATGAGCGCCGTCGCTGCCGGTAACCGTCAACTCGTGGATTGCGCGAGCGCGTTGTGCTGGATCTCGTAAACGCGCGCGTGCGCCAGCACTTCCACCATCTTGCAACCATGAAGGCAACATCGCATGAAGATAAGTTGATCCAGCAAGATAAGGATAGCTATCGAGGGAGACATCAAGTCCATCCCTTTCAGCTCGTGAAAGTCGGTCGAAGAGAAGATCTGTGCGATCATGATACTTCTTTGCACTCATATGACAGTGAGTGAGATGCAACGGCGAACCCGAAGCGCGTGAAATCTCAATGCAATCATCAACTGCTTCAAGAAATTGTTCACCATAATTTCTGTGGTGCGGTGCATAGTAACCGCCGTACTTTGCCACAACTCGACAGAGCACAATTATTTCAGCATCGTCCGCATACATTGCCGGCGTGTACGTAAGGCCATTTGAAAGTCCAACTGCGCCTTCCTTCATACCCTGCTCAACGATTTTCTCCATCGTCACAAGTTCACTTGGCGATGCAAGTCCAGCTCCATTTCCTCGTGCCATCATGCGAACACTTCCATGTGGCAACAGATATGCCACATTTACCGCTGATCCTCGGTCGACCCGATCCAGATACTCCGAGACCGAATGAAAATCCCAAACCAGATTTTCCGGTTCTCCGTTCCATCCAAAAAGTTGTTCTCGGATATCATGCAGAGTCTGCTCAGTAGATGGAACATAGCTAAGCCCATCTTGTCCAACCACTTCAAGGGTGACTCCCTGCGTGACTTTCGCCAAATGTTCGAAGTCGGAAATAACCGCAAGGTCGGAATGGGCGTGCAGATCAATAAAACCAGGGGTAAGAGTGAGGCCTGTAGCGTCAATGACGCGGCCTTCCTCCTCTCCACGCAGAATGGTGCCAAATTTGAGAATCACCCCATTCTTGACAATGAGGTCTGCTCGTTTTGCCGCGGTTCCGGTGCCATCGATCGCATTTGCGCCGCGGATTGTGAAGGTCAAATCGTTCATTTAACAACCGTTGTACTTCTATCCATGAGGCGCCAAATGCGCTCCTGCAATACATCGGTCGCCATTGTGGAAATTTTATTTCCAATCCCTCGACCAGCACCAGTAACGACCAACACAGTGCCGTGGAGATCAGTGCTCAAGTATTGCGACATCGTGAAATCCTTCTGGTTAACTGGCATGAAATGTTTGACTAAAGTGCAACTACCAAGTCGATTTCCACCAGAATATTTGCCAGTTGCGAACCTACAGTAGTGCGCACAGGACGGGGTTCCAAGAAAAACTCTTGATAGACCGAGTTGTAGGTTGAGAAGTCCTCCTTGACGTTCTGAAGATGCGTCGTCACTTTTACGACCGACGAGAAATCAAGGTTTTTCACTTTGAGGATAGCCAGCAAGTTCATTAAGGTCTGCCGAACCTGTGCCTCAATTCCAACAGGGGTAACTCCTGTAGCTGGATCAACAGGACCCATTCCACAGGTGTAAAGAAAGCCATTTGCCACGACGCCATGCGAATAAGAACCGCCAGGAAGTGGAGCACCAGGTGCTATGAAGTGTTCGAGTGACATAATTACCTTTCTATAAATATCTCAATAGTAGGAAATCAAAAAAACGTGTGAAGTAGATCTACAATCTGGTACTGATCATTTACTAGTGGGATGTAACGCCACTTATCAAAGGTGGTGCACGGATGAGAAATTCCCATCCCTACGATATCGCCAAGGCTGATCTTTACTCCCTCTTCAAAGATCAGGTAGCTATGTTGGTCGTTGAGACGATCAATTCGGCCAAAAAAAGGCTCGATTCGGTCTGCATGTCGGGTTTGAACTTTTTTGATAGGAAAAGGATTTCCCAAATCATTTCCAACATCACGCTTTCCCAAGTTGAGTATGGCAAGACCTTCCTCAGGTTGAGAAATAATCTGAGCCCAGACCTCAATGGCTGGATGAAAGCGTTTGTCTTCGCGCTCTTGTGCAAAAGGATAGGTTTCCTCGTAGCCACCGTGATCGTGAGAGACATACCCACCACTACGCAGCACCACCAGAGAATCCCCCTTAAATTTTGCAAACTCTTCGATCACGATATCAAAGTAAGCACTTCCACCCGCCGTCAGGATGATCTGCTTATCCCTCACATACGGGCGTAAAATCTTGGCTGCCTGGACTATTTGCTGGCAGAAACCACGGATTCCTGCGCTACCGGCCGCCGACCGGTCATCGACGTGAATGACTCCTTCAAAGCCGGATACGCCTACAAGATTTAGGCGGGTATCCTCATAAATTTTCCTGGCCAGTGGTTCAACATCTGCAAGGTCACGCAGACCCCCTCGGTTTCCTGGGTTACCGACTTCGATAAACAGGTTTAGTTTCGCATTTTTCACGTCAGTCAAAGAATCGATAACAATTTCAAGGCCCGATAAAGAATCAACATAAAAGAAAATCTCAATCTCAGGAAGAAGGTTTCTTACGGCGATGGCTCGAATCGCTGTTGGTTCAAGTACTTCGTTAGCAATGAAAATACGTTCAAATCCAAAATCCAAGAAGACGTTTGCCTGGAAGTAATTCGCAACGGTGACTGCCCACGCTCCAGCTTCGACTTGCTTCCTAGCAATTTGTGGTGACATCGTCGTCTTCACATGTGGGGAAATAACCGCATTTACATCCTTACAATACTGAGCCATCCGAGCAATATTGTGAGCAAGTGCATCTTCTCGAATCACTGTTACGGGAAATTGAAATCCAGAAGAGAAGAGCGAGGGTTTGGAATCAAGAAATTCCCTGATGGTCTCTCCGTGCGCTTCGATGGGGAGACCCTTAAAAAATGAAGTAACAACCTTTTGATCAAGCGCTAAAATTTCAAAATTTCCACTTGCCACAATTCAACTATAGGGCATAGTCCTGGAGAATTTTAGAGGGGTCAGTCAGCAAGAAAATTAGGAATGAGGGGAAGCAAATACTGCCCCTATAACCCTCATATTCAATTCTTATGTTGATCGAACTCCACATAAGCGGCAAATTGGACTTCAACTCGCTACTCACTAGATATTAAAGAATCAACAAAGAAAATACAGTTTTCAAAGTTTTTGCACATGGTGGCCATGGTCGCGGTCTCATAACTTTTGAGCAATAAAAATATGTCAAAGTCGAGTGCTCCGTTA
This sequence comes from Actinomycetes bacterium, assembly GCA_043788135.1. Classification (GTDB taxonomy): domain Bacteria; phylum Actinomycetota; class Actinomycetes; order Nanopelagicales; family Nanopelagicaceae; genus PALSA-747. The sequence goes on along the minus strand of JAYVUF010000172.1, from coordinate 264 downwards.
AATATCACCCTTGCTCCTATTCGACATTTTGGAAAGAGTTTCTACGCATCCAGTCAAGTGACAAGTAGAGATGGTTTGCTCATCTCAACTGGCTTGTTCGGAAGAGATGTCGATCTCGAACCAACTCAAGAATTTGCGTGGCAATTCGTAATTAACATTTTAACTTCTGTTCAAAAGGAATTGAGCTCACTCGACAAGATTGATTATGTGACGCGATTAGGCATTCACGTCTCAAGTATGGATGGATTTACTCACCAGCATCTG